>NZ_SSDM01000009.1:0-1036 GCF_004794375.1 Microbacterium sp. K35
CGCGCGATCGTGACCGGCGCGGACTCGGGCATCGGCCGCGCGACCGCGGTCGCCCTCGCCGCGGCCGGCATCGACGTGGGCATCACCTGGCACAGCGACGAGGCCGGCGCCCAGGAGACCGCGGAGGAGGTGCGCAGCCACGGCGCTCGGGCCGTGGTCGCCCGCCTCGACGTGGCGGACATCCCCGCGTGCGGCGACGCGGTCGACGGCCTGATCGCCGAGCTCGGCGGGGTGGACGTGTTCGTCAACAACGCCGGAGCGGGACTGCAGACCCCGTTCCTCGACGTGACCCTCGACGAGTGGAACCGCGTGGTCGACACCGACCTCACCGGCGCGTTCGTGTGCCTGCAACGGGCGGCGCGGGCCATGGTCGCGGCCGGACGCGGTGGCCGGCTGATCGCGGTCACCAGCGTGCACGAGCATCAGCCGATGGTCGGGGCGAGCGCGTACGACGCCGCGAAGCACGGGCTCGGCGGCCTCATGAAGAACCTGGCGCTCGAACTCGGTGCGCACGGCATCAGCGCGGTGAGCGTGGCCCCCGGCGAGATCGCCACACCCATGACCGGGCAGACCGACACCGACCCGCACACGGAGGACCGCCCCGGCATCCCGCTCGGACGACCAGGGGACGCGCGCGAGGTGGCCGCACTGATCGCCTTCCTGGCCTCGCCCGAAGCCGCCTACATCTCCGGGGCCTCGGTCGTGATCGACGGCGGCATGCTGCAGATGGGCCCGCAGGCCGGCGCCGCGGTCGAGAGCCACGACTGGCGCCGCCTCTGACGCACCACGACCCGGACGGACGAGCCGGGGCTCAGCGACGCAGCGAGTCGGCGAACGGGTTCGGCTCGAGCGTGTAGTCCGTGGACGGGTCCGCCCACGTGGAGGCGCCCTCCGGACTGCGGCGAGCGCGGACGCCGGACAGCAGCCGCACCGCCGGGGCTCCGACCGCGAGCGCGAGCCGTCCGGAGATGCTGCGGTCCTCCCGTCCGAGCACACTCGCCCGGTGCCAGGCCTCGTGCAGCGCACCCCCGCGCGC
>NZ_SSDM01000113.1:0-684 GCF_004794375.1 Microbacterium sp. K35
CACCGCGCCGCCTGGGCCTCGCGCCTCGGCGACGACCCGCTGGGCGACCGTCTCGCCGGCGAGCTCGAGCGTCGCGGGGTCGAGCTGTGGGTCGAGCGCGACGGGGACGCGCCGACCGGGGTCATGTTCAAGGATCCCGGTGTCGAGTCATCCGCGGTCTACTACTACCGGCGCGGATCCGCGGCCTCCCGCATGGCTCCCGGTTTCCTCGACGCCGCCCGGCTCGAGGGCGTGCGCATCGTGCACACCACCGGCATCACCCCGGCGCTCTCCGCCACCTGCCTGGCGATGGTCGATGCGCTGTACGCCGACGCCCGCGCCGCGGGAGCCACCGTGTCGTTCGACGTGAACGACCGCCGCGCCCTGTGGAGCCCGGAGGACGCGGCCTCGACGCTCGCGCGACTCGCGGACGCCGCCGACATCGCCTTCGTCGGCCGCGACGAGGCGGAGCGCATCTGGGGCACCGCGACACCGGCCGCGATCCGGGCGCACCTCCCCCACTGCGCGCTGCTCGTGGTGAAGGACGGCGACGTGGGCGCGACCGCGTTCACGCACGACGCCGAGCCCGTGTTCGTCCCGGCCCCCACGGTGGACGTGGTCGAGCCGGTGGGAGCCGGCGACGCGTTCGCCTCCGGCTTCCTCGCGGCGACGCTCGAGGGCGAGGACCTCGCCGCACGCCTGGCC
>NZ_SSDM01000114.1:0-204 GCF_004794375.1 Microbacterium sp. K35
CTGAGATGTCCGCTCCTGCGGCGAGAGCTGAACCACGGACAGGGTTGAGTTCTTGCTATCTCCGACGCGCTCAATTCGATAGGTCGCATCGCCTCGACGGACCTCTAGGCTCACCCGAGCAGGGCCAGTCGCGTACCGACTGAGGATGTAGTCGTGCGACCTCCGGGTAGCCCGCACGCGTTCCCTCAGATGCGGCAGCTCCCC
>NZ_SSDM01000115.1:0-258 GCF_004794375.1 Microbacterium sp. K35
ACCTCGATCGCGCCCTCGGCCGCGGCGACCAGGGCGCGCAGCGTGTCGATGCCGTCGATCGCGGCGGACGCTCCGCCCGAGGTGAGCACCCGGCGCAGCCCGAGCTCGCGCGCGGTGCGGAGCGTGGCGACCGGGTCGGCGGTCACGTCGATGGCGCGGTGCAGCGTGACGGGTGCTCCCCCGGCGGCGTCGCGGAGACGGGCGACGGCCTCGCGATCGAGGCGGCCGGCGGCGTCGAGCACGCCGATCACGACGCCC
>NZ_SSDM01000116.1:0-11188 GCF_004794375.1 Microbacterium sp. K35
GGACGCGTGCACCCAGCGCACGTCCGCGTCCAGCGCCGCCCCGCCCACGAGCACGCGCGGCGCACCGTCCTGCACCACGGGGAGCGCGACCACGTCCGCGACCCGCAGCAGCGGCGATCCGTGTCGCTCCGGACGATCTGTCTCGGACGGGGTGAACTCCCGACGTTCTGACACTCCGCATCTCCTGCCGGCTCTGTGACCATGGACTCAACCCAGCGTAGCGAGCGCCGGTCAGAGTGTCCGGTCACGCGCATCACCCAGCGGAGGAACCGTGGACATCGTCCGACACATCATCGACGGCAGCGAGACCGCGGCGGCACGCCGCACCGCCCCCGTGTACGACCCCGCGACGGGCCGGATCACGAAGCAGGTGGCGCTCGCCGACGCCACGGAGGTCGAGGCCGCCGTCGCCGCCGCGGCCGCGGCGCTCCCCGCGTGGCGGGCCACCAGCCTGATCAAGCGCGCCGACGTGTTCTTCCGGTTGCGGCAGCTGCTCGCCGACCGCACGTCCGAGCTCGCGGCGATCGTGACATCCGAGCACGGCAAGGTGCTCTCCGATGCGGCGGGCGAGGTGTCGCGCGGCATTGAGAACGTCGAGTTCGCCGCCGGGCTCGTGCACCTGCTCAAGGGCGAGCGCAGCGAACAGGTCGCCCGCGGCGTGGACGTGCACTCCGTCAAGCAGCCGGTCGGTGTCGTGGCGGCCATCACCCCGTTCAACTTCCCGGTCATGGTGCCGCTGTGGATGGTCGCGTCCGCGATCGCGTGCGGCAACACGGTCGTGCTCAAGCCCAGCGAGAAGGACCCCTCCGCCGCGGTCTGGCTCGCGAAGCTGTTCCGGGAGGCCGGGCTCCCCGACGGCGTGCTCAACGTCGTGCACGGCGACCGGGAGGCCGTCGAGACCCTGCTCGACTCGCCCCGCGTGGATGCGGTGAGCTTCGTCGGCTCCACCCCCATCGCGCGCTCGATCTACCGGCGGGCGTCGGCCGCGGGCAAGCGGGTGCAGGCGCTCGGCGGCGCGAAGAACCACATGGTCGTGATGCCCGATGCCGACCTCGACGCCGCGGCCGACGCGGCCGTGTCCGCCGCCTACGGCTCCGCGGGTGAACGCTGCATGGCGGTGTCGGTGCTGGTCGCGGTCGGCGACGTGGCCGACGACCTGGTGGCCGCGGTCGCCGCACGCATCGGCGGACTCCGGATCGGCCCCGGCACCGACGCCGCGAGCGACATGGGACCGCTCATCACGCGCGAGCACCGTGACGCGGTCGCCTCGTACGTGCACGGCGCACCGGCGGAGGGCGCGACGGTCGTCGTCGACGGCACGCGGCAGGAGTTCGACTCCGACGGGTTCTTCCTCGGCGTGAGCCTGCTCGACCATGTGCGTCCCGGCATGGCCGCGTACGACCAGGAGATCTTCGGCCCGGTGCTGTCGGTCGTCCGTGTGGACACCTACGCCGACGCGGTCGCCCTCGTGAACGCCAACGCCTACGGCAACGGCACCGCGATCTTCACGCGCGACGGCGGCACCGCCCGCCAGTACGAGTTCGACGTCGAGGTCGGCATGGTGGGGGTGAACGTGCCGATCCCTGTACCGATCGGCGCGTACTCGTTCGGCGGATGGAAGGACTCGCTGTTCGGCGACTCCCACATCTACGGTCCCGAGTCCATCCACTTCTACACCCGCTCGAAGGTCGTCACGACTCGCTGGCCCGACCACACCCCCTCCCAGATCGACCTGGGCTTCCCGAGCAACCACTGACCACCGCGACCGGAGGGCACGACTCATGACCACCTACACCGATCGGCACGGCGCCACCCTTCCCCTGCCCGATGCGGCGGCCGACGCGCGCGTGCGTTCCGACGACCGCTCGCACGTCTTCCACTCCTGGAGCGCGCAGGCCGCGATCGATCCGCTGCCCGTCGCCGCGGGGCACGGCTCCACGTTCTGGGACTACGACGGCAACGCCTACCTCGACTTCTCCAGCCAGCTGGTCAATCTGAACCTCGGTCACCAGCACCCCGACCTCGTGGCCGCCATCCAACAGCAGGCGGGGCGGCTCTCGACCATCCAGCCGGCCATGGCCAACGACGTCCGCGGCGAGCTCGCCCGGCTGATCTCCGAGGTGGCGCCCGACGGCTTCGAGAAGGTGTTCTTCACCAACGGCGGCGCCGAGGCGAACGAGTACGCGGTGCGCATGGCACGCCAGTCCACCGGTCGCCGCAAGGTGCTGTCGATGTACCGCAGCTACCACGGCTCCACCTCGACCGCGATCTCGCTCACGGGCGACCCCCGCCGCTGGGCGAACGACACCGCCGACGCGGGAGCCGTGCGCTTCTTCGGCCCGTACCTGTACCGCTCCCCGTTCCACGCCGAGACGCCGGAGCAGGAGGCCGAGCGCGCCCTCGCCCACCTGGAGCAGACCATCCAGCTCGAGGGACCGCAGACGATCGCGGCGATCATCATCGAGACGGTCGTCGGCACGAACGGCGTGCTGGTGCCGCCGCCCGGCTACCTCCCGGGGGTGCGCGAGCTGTGCGACCGCTACGGCATCGTCTACATCGCCGACGAGGTGATGGTGGGGTTCGGACGCCTGGGCGAGTGGTTCGGCATCGACGCGTTCGGCGCGCAGCCCGACCTCCTCACCTTCGCGAAGGGCGTGAACTCGGGCTACGTGCCCCTCGGCGGTGTCGTGATCTCCGACCGCATCGCCCGCGCGTTCGACACGATGCCGTTCGCGGGCGGGCTCACGTACTCCGGGCATCCGCTGGCGTGCGCGGCCGGCGTCGCGACGTTCGAGGTGTTCCGCCGGGACGGGATCCTGGAGCGCGTCCGCGACCTCGGCGAGCGCGTCGTCGAGCCGACCCTGCGCTCCTGGGTCGAACGGCACCCGTCCGTGGGCGAGGTGCGGGGGCGCGGGCTGTTCTGGGCGGTCGAGCTCGTGCGGGATGCGGAGACCAGGGAGCCGCTGGTGCCGTTCAACGCCGCGGGGGCCGACGCTGCGCCCATGGTCGCGTTCGCCGCGGCCGCTCGACGCGCAGGGGTCTGGCCGTTCACGCACTTCAACCGCATGCACATCGCGCCGCCGCTGGTGATCGAGGAGGAGGAGCTGCGGCGCGGGCTGCGGGTGATCGACGAGACGCTGGCCGTGGCGGACGAGGTGGCCGCCGGCTGAGGAGCCGGGCGGCCGGCGGGACTACTTGGAGTCGAAGTCGAACGCCTTGAGCAGTTCCAGGACGGCCTTGTCGCGCTCCTCGCCGCCCTCCTCGAACATGTGGGTCACGTGCGTGCGCAGGTGGTTCTCGAGCAGCAACCGGTTGAGAGACTCGAGGGAGCGCTGGATCGCCCGGGACTGCGTGATGATGTCCATGCAGTACTCCTCGTTCTCGATCATCCGCGCGACGCCGCGCATCTGACCCTCGAGGATGCTCGTGCGATGCAGGGCGCGCTTCTTGATGTCTTCGATCACGTATCGAGGGTACTCGCACCGTGAAAGGATGACGTCATGCCGCGAACACCCACGACGCTGCTCTCCCTCGCCGATCAGGAACGGCGGCGAGCGCTGCGGCGGATGAAGGCCGTCGCCCTCGGCGCCCTGCTGTTCATGGCCCTCGCGTTCGTGATCGCCTTCGCGTTCCAGGAACGCATCGGCTGGCTCTCCTACGTGCGCGCGGCGGCCGAGGGCGGCATGGTCGGTGCTCTCGCGGACTGGTTCGCGGTCACGGCGCTGTTCCGTCGCCCGCTGGGGCTGCCCATCCCGCACACGGCGATCATCCCCAACCGCAAGGACGAGATCGGCCGTACGCTCGGCGAGTTCGTGGAGACGAACTTCCTGGCCGCCGACGTGGTGCGCACGAAGCTGTCGACCACCGCGATCGCGCGCCGCGCCGGCGAGTGGCTGCGGGAGGAGCCCCATGCGGAACGCGTCGCCGCGGAGGGCGCGACGATCGCGACGGCGGTGCTCAACGCCCTGAGCGACGACGACGTCCGTGACCTGCTCACGGATCTCGCCCGTGAGCACCTGGTGGCGCCGGAGTGGGGTCCGCCCGCCGGGGCCTGGCTGGAGAAGATCGTCGAGTCCGAGGCGCACCACGGCGCCGTCGACCTGGCGGCCGACAGCATCGAGCGCTGGCTGGAGGCCAACGCCACCTCGTTCACCGGGCTCGTGTCGCGACGCCTCCCCGGCTGGGTTCCGAAGCTCGCGCATCGGTTCGTCGACGACACGGTGTACAACGAGGCCCTCAAGTTCGTGCGCGCCGTGCAGGCCGATCCGCACCACCCGGCACGCCTGGCCGTCGACGGCTATCTGGCCCGGCTGGCCGACGCCCTGCAGAACGACCCGGCGACCCGCGCGAAGCTCGAGAGCGCGAAGGCGTCGCTGTTCGACAGCCCCCGGGTGGGAGCGCTGGCCGCCGAGGCCTGGAACACCGCGAAGAACGGACTGCTCACCTCGCTCGCCGATCCGGAGAGCGGACTGCGGAGCCGGGCGGTGCAGGCGCTGCAGGAGGTGGGCGGGCGCCTCACCACGGACGCCGCCCTGCAGCGTCGCGTCGACACCTGGGGGTCCGACGCCGCGGTCTTCCTGGTCGAGCGCTACCGTCATGACATCGCCTCGATCATCACCGACACCGTGGAGCGCTGGGACCCCGCCGAGACCACCGAGAAGATCGAGCTGATGGTGGGCAGGGACCTGCAGTACATCCGCCTGAACGGCACCGTGGTGGGCGCGCTCGCGGGCCTGGCGATCTTCACGCTCGCGCACGCCCTGATCCCGGGAGTCTGACATGGCACTGTCCCACGACCCGCTCTGGCCCCGTGCCGGATCCTGGCCCGCGTTCGGTGCCGCGGCCGACGCCGTGCTGCTGGGCGTGCCGACCTGGCGCACCTCGCTGTCGCCCACCGGAGCGCACGCGACTCCCGCCGCGATCCGCGAGGCCCTCCCCCGCTACGGGACCGCACTGATGGGTCCGCCGCCCCTCGACCTGAACGAGCTGCTGCGCATCGCCGACGCCGGCGACGTCGCCGAGCCGGACGGTGCCGAGGGCGAGTCGGAGGTGATCGCCCGCGTGCGAGAGCTCTCGGAGGCGGCGGAGCTCGTGGTCGCCCTCGGCGGAGACAACTCCCTGACGTACCCGGTCGCTCTCGGCGCGCGGGCCACGGGGCTCATCACGTTCGACGCGCACTTCGACCTCCGCGACGGCGTGTCCAACGGCAGCCCGGTGCGGCGCCTGGTCGAGGACACCCCGGTGGCGTCGCTCCTGCCGACGACGCGGCTCGACCCCACCAGGGTCGTGCAGATCGGGATCGCGGACTTCGCGAACTCGGTCGCCTACGCCCGACGCGCGGCCGAGTGGGGCATCCGGGTGATCACGCTCGACGAACTGCGGCGGCGGGGTGCCGCCGACGTGGTGACCGAGGCGCTGGAGGTCGCGGGGGCGGGCGCCGACCCGCGCGTGCACCTCGACGTCGACGTGGACGTGTGCGACCGCGCCGTCGCTCCCGGCTGTCCGGCGAGCGTCCCCGGTGGGCTGCAGGCGTGGGAGCTCCGCGCCCTCACGCGTGCCGTGGCGTCGGATCCCCGCGTCGTGAGCGCCGACATCGCCGAGGTCGACGCGACCGCCGATGCCGCCGACGCTCGGACGGTGCGACTCGCTGCCCTGTGCGTGCTGGAGCTGCTGACCGGGCTCGCGCTCCGGCGATGAGGATCGTGCCGGCGAGGCCGGCGAGGGTGTCCGCGGCGGACGCTGTCCGCTCCTGAGCCGGAGCGCGGGCGGTCAGCCGACCTCGACGCCGTCCTTCCACACCCGGTGCACGAGCGGAACGCCGGGGCGGTAGGCCAGGTGCACGCGGCTCGGCGCCTCCAACAGCACCAGGTCCGCGCGTGCACCCGGTGCGAGCGTGCCGATGTCGTCTCTGCGCAGGGCGCGGGCGCCGCCGGCCGTGGCCGCCCACACCGCTTCCGCCGGGGTCATGCCCATATCGCGCACGGCCACGGCGATGCAGAACGGCATCGACGAGGTGAAGCTCGACCCCGGGTTGGTGTCGCACGCGAGCGCCACGGTCACCCCCGCATCGAGCAGTCGTCGCGCGTCCGGGTACGGCTGACGCGTCGAGAACTCCACCCCGGGCAGCAGGGTGAGCACGGTGTCGGATCCGGCGAGCGCCGCCACGTCCGCATCGGTCAGGTAGGTGCCGTGGTCGATCGACGCGGCGCCGAGCTCGACGGCGAGCTGCACCCCCGCGCCGGGGCCGAGCTGGCTGGCGTGCACCCGCGCGCCCAGTCCCCGGGCGATGCCGGCTTCCAGCACGCGCCGCGACTGCGCGGTGGTGAAGGCGCCGGTCTCACAGAACACGTCGATCCACCGGGAGTGCGGCGCACAGGCGTCGAGCATGGGACCCGCCACTAGGTCCACGTACTCGTCGGCGCGATCCGCGTACTCCGGTGGCACGACGTGCGCTCCGAGGAACGTGACCTCGGGCGTGATCTCGGCGGCGAGCCGCACGAGCCGTTCCTCGTCCTCGACGCTCAGCCCATACCCGCTCTTGATCTCGACGGTCGTGGTGCCCTGCGCGAGCATCTCGTCGCGGAACCGCCGCAGCCGCAGCCGCAGCTCGGCGTCCGTCGCCGCCCTGGTCGCGGCCACGGTGGAGCGGATGCCTCCGGCGGTGTACGGGCGCCCCGCCATGCGGGCCTCGAACTCGGCGGCGCGGTCGCCCGCGAACACGAGGTGGCTGTGGCTGTCGACGAACCCGGGGATCACGGCACGTCCGGCAGCGTCCACGACCTCGAGGTCTGCCAGCCCGGCGGTGCGCGCCGCGGCATCGCCAGCGGGGCCCGTCCAGACGACGCGCCCCTCGTCGAGGAGCACAGCTGCGTCGACGGCGGTACCGCAGGGATCGCGGTCGCTCACGACGTTCGTGGTGAGTTCGCCGATGCGGGTGATGAGCGTGGGCATGCGGTCTCCTGGGTCCGGGCGGGTCAGAGCATCGGGATCGTCAGGCCGCGCTCGCGCGCCACCTCGCGGGCGTGCTCGTACCCGGCGTCCACGTGCCGCATCACGCCCGTCCCCGGGTCGTTCGTCAGCACTCGCGCGAGCTTCTCGGCCGCGAGGTCCGTGCCGTCCGCGACGGTCACCTGGCCCGCGTGGATCGAGCGCCCGATGCCGACGCCGCCGCCGTGGTGGAGCGACACCCAAGAGGCGCCCGAGGCCGTGTTGAGCAGCGCGTTGAGCAGCGGCCAGTCGGCGATCGCGTCTGAGCCGTCCTTCATCGCCTCGGTCTCGCGGTACGGCGACGCCACCGACCCGGCGTCGAGGTGATCACGACCGATCACGATCGGCGCGGACAGCTCCCCCGAGGCCACCATCTCGTTGAACTTCAGCCCGGCGAGGTGCCGTTCCTGGTAGCCGAGCCAGCAGATGCGTGCCGGGAGGCCCTCGAACTGCACGGAGGACCCGGCCTTGTCCAGCCAGCGACGGAGGGCGGTGTCCTGCGGGAACAGCTCGGCGATCGCGCGGTCGGTCTTCGCGATGTCGGCGGGGTCGCCGGAGAGCGCAACCCAGCGGAAGGGCCCTCGACCCTCCTCGAACTGGGGACGGATGTAGGCGGGTACGAAGCCGGGGAACGCGAACGCGCGGTCGAATCCGCCCAGCTCGGCTTCCGCGCGGAGGGAGTTGCCGTAGTCGAACACGGCCGCCCCGTCGTCGAGGAACCCGACCATCGCCTCGACGTGCGCCGCCATCGACGCCCGCGACCGTCGGGTGAACTCCTCCGGGTCCCGCGCGGCTTCGGCTCGCCAGTCCGCCACGGATACGCCGACGGGCAGGTAGGCGAGCGGGTCATGCGCGCTGGTCTGATCCGTCACGATGTCGATGGGCACTCCGCGGCGCCGCAGCTCGGGGAAGATCTCGGCGGCGTTGCCGACCACGCCCACGGAGCGCGCCTGTCCCGCGTCCTTCGCGGCGACCGCTCGGGCGACGGCGGCGTCGAGGTCGTGCGTGTACTCGTCGAGGTAGCCGTGTTCGACGCGACGCGCAAGCCGAGTCTCGTCCACGTCGACGATCAGCACGGCCCCCTCGTTCAGCGTCACGGCGAGGGGCTGCGCGCCCCCCATGCCCCCGGCGCCGGCGGTCAGCGTGAGAGTGCCGCGCAAAGAATCGCGTCCGAGCGAGCGGGCGACGGCCGCGAACGTCTCATACGTCCCCTGCAGGATCCCCTGCGTGCCGATGTAGATCCACGACCCCGCGGTCATCTGCCCGTACATGGTGAGCCCGAGCTCCTCCAGCCGACGGAACTCGGGCCACGTGGCCCAGTCGCCCACGAGGTTCGAGTTCGCGATGAGCACGCGGGGCGCCCACTCGTGCGTGCGGAACACGCCGACCGGCTTGCCCGACTGCACGAGCAGCGTCTCGTCGGGCTCGATCTCGTCGAGCGTGCGGACGATCGCCTCGTATGCGGCCCAGCTGCGCGCCGCGCGGCCCGTCCCGCCGTAGACCACGAGCTCTTCGGGGTGCTCGGCGACCTCGGGGTCGAGGTTGTTCATGAGCATGCGCTTGGCGGCTTCCGCGCCCCAGCTCTTGGCGGTGCGGGTGTTCCCTCGCGGTGCGCGGACGGTGCGGCTCTTTGGTTCGACGGTGTCACTCATGCATGTGCTCCTTTGCGATGCGGGCGACCTGGCCCGACTGGACGAGTGCGGTCACGGCTTCCATGTCCGGCGAGAGGTAGTGGTCGGGGCCCGGACCGGCGGCGACGGTCCGCACGAGGTCGCGGACGGCGCCGGTCGCGGCTCCGGCCTCGAGGGGCGCGCGCAGATCGAGGGCTCGCGCAGCCGTGAGGATCTCGATCGCGAGCACGCGCGACAGTCCATCGATCGCACGGCGCAGCTTGCGGGCGGCCGCCCAGCCCATCGAGACGTGGTCCTCCTGCATCGCCGACGACGGGATCGAGTCGACCGAGGCGGGCACGGCCAGGCGCTTGAGCTCGGAGACGATGCCCGCCGCGGCGTACTGGGCGATCATGAGGCCCGAGTCCACTCCCACCTCCGCGGCCAGGAAGGGCGGCAGTCCGTGGCTGCGCGCGGGGTCGAGCGCGCGATCGGTGCGGCGCTCCGACACCGAGGCGACGTCGGCGACCGAGATGGCCAGGAAGTCCAGCACGGCGGCGACGGGTGCGCCGTGGAAGTTGCCGTTGGACTCGATGCGGCCGTCGAGGGTGATGACCGGGTTGTCGATCACGCTGGAGAGCTCACGCAGCGCGATCGTCTCGGCGTGCGCGACCGTGTCCCGGGCGGCCCCGTGCACCTGCGGAGAGCACCGGAGGGAGTAGGCGTCCTGCACACGTCCGTCTTCCGGCCCCTTGTGGCTGGCCACCATGGGCGAATCGGCGAGCAGCGCGCGAAGGTGTGCCGCCGAGATCGACTGTCCTGCCTGCGGACGCAGCGCCATCAGGTCCGCAGCGAAGACGGCGTCGGTACCGAGCTGCGATTCGATGGACATCGCCGCGGCCACGTCAGCCGTGAGAAGAAGTGTGTCGAGGTCGTGCAGGGCCAGCGCCAGCATGCCGAGCATGCCGTCCGTGCCGTTGATCAGCGCGAGGCCTTCCTTCTCGACCAGTGTCAGCGGAGCGATCGCCGCGGCAGCCAGGGCGTCGGCGGCGGGGACGAGAGTGCCCTGCGCGTCGCGCACGTCCCCCTCCCCCATGGTCGCGAGCGCGATGTGGGCGAGGGGCGCCAGATCGCCGGAGCAGCCGAGGGAGCCGTACTCGCGCACGACCGGTGTGATGCCGGCGTTGAGGAGCGCCGCGTACGTCTCCACCACCGCGGGCCGCACCCCGGTGCGACCGGAGGCGAGGGTCTGCAGGCGCAGCAGCTGCAGTCCGCGGACCACCTCGCGCTCGACCTCCGGACCGGTACCGGCGGCGTGCGAGCGGATCAGACTCGCCTGCAGCTGCAGACGACGCTCGGGCGCGATGAACGTCGTGGCCAGCGCGCCGAAGCCGGTCGACACTCCGTAGTGCGGGTGCGGATCCGACGCGAGCCCGTCGATCACACGACGGGTCTCGGCCACCCGCTCCAGGGCATCGGCGGGAACGACGACGGGTGCTCCGTGACGAGCCACGCGGACGACATTCGCGAGAGACACGGGACCGCGACCGACGACGACGGGGGTGGAAGAGCTCATGGATCCGATTCCACACCCGACGGCCCCGTCGCGCGGTGTCTTCGTGAGATCCTGTGTCTGTGATCCCAGACAGCAGCGAGCGCGCCGTGGCCGGTACGAGCGTGCCGGCCGCCGACCAGACGCTGCGGATCCTGAGCCACCTGGCCACCCGTCCGGCGCCGGTCGCGGCGTCGGCGATCGCGCGGGAGCTCGGGCTTCCGCGGTCCACCGTCTATCACCTGCTGAACACGCTGGCCGCCCGGGGCTTCGTGATCCACCTTCGCGACGACCAGCGGTGGGCGCTCGGCACCGCCGCGTTCGAGCTCGCGGGCGGGTATGCCCGTCAGCAACCGCTCGCCCGTCTCGGCCGGCCGATCGTCGCGGCGCTCTCCGACCGCCTGGGAGAGAGTGCGCACCTCGCCGTGATGAGCGGCAGTGACGTGCTGTACATCGTGGAAGAACGTGCGGCCCGACGCCCGGCCCTGGTCACCGATGTCGGCGTGCGCCTCCCCGCTCATCTCACGGCGACGGGCCGCGCCATGCTCGCCGCGCTGCCCCGTGAACAGATCAGGGCGCTGTATCCCGGGCCCTCGGCGTTTCCGGACCGGACGGGTCGCGGTCCTCGTCGGCCGTCGGAGCTGCGTGAGCTGCTGCGGCAGGTGAGGGAGCGCGGGTACGCCACGGAGGACGGCGAGGTCGCGGACGGCCTGCGGTCCGTCGGTGCCGTCGTCGCGGATCGCACAGGATGGCCTGTCGCTGCGGTGGCGGTCACCTGGGCCGGCGACAGCCGTGACGCACCGCAGGACGGCCGCGACGCAGCACTGGCCACGGAGGTCCGCGAGGCTGCAGCGCTTCTCGAGGCCCGCACGACGCGTTGAGGCCGTGCCCTGCGCGCGCAGGTTCGGCGGCGCGGCCCGTTAACGCAAGGCGGCGCGGCCCGTTAACGCAAGAAGGCCACCCAGCATTGGGTGGCCTTCTTGACTAAAAGGAGTCCGGCGGTGTCCTACTCTCCCACAGGGTCCCCCCTGCAGTACCA
>NZ_SSDM01000117.1:0-27673 GCF_004794375.1 Microbacterium sp. K35
CGACGGCCTGGGCGACCGAGGCCCTGCTCACGACCCGGCGCAGGGCGGCGTCGGCCACCCGGATGCGCTCGCGCGCCTGGCCCTCCGCCCCGTAGGCGAGCAGCACGTCGAGACTGCCGAGGTAGTCGACCAGGGCCGCCGACACCTCGGCGCGACGGGCAGACACGGCCGACTCGGCCCGGGAGCCGAACACCCACCCGAGCCCGATCGCGGCGAGCGCGGCGACGACCAGGCACACGGCGAGGGTCAACGCGGCCGCGGGCGACACGAAGGCGAGGAACCCCACGGCCCCCACGGCGACGAGCGCCGACACCGCGAGCGGCTGCACCACCCGCAACGGCAGGTTCTGCAGATTCTCCACGTCGTCGACGAGCGCCGCGAGCACCTGTCCCCGGTCGGTCGCGCCGAGCCCCGCGGGAGAGAGCGGGATGAGGCGGCGCACCAGGTCGGAGCGCGTCGAGGCCAGCTGCCGCAGCGCCGCATCGTGCCCGCTGAGCCGCTCGAGGTAGCGGGTCACGGCGCGGGTCACGGCGAAGAACCGCACCCCGACCACGGCCACCGACAGCGGCACGAGCGAGTCCACGATCGAGGCGCTCACGATCAGCCAGCCGCTCACCGCGAGCAGGCTCACGGCCGCGCCCGCCGACAGCACGCCCCAGATCAGGCCGGGCAGGAACCGCGCGACGGGCGGCTGCGCCAGGCGGAGCACCTCGCGCAGCCGCCGGGCCCTGGTGGTCTCGCTCATGCGCTCACCCCCAGGGCGACCACGCGGTCGGCGATGTCGCGCGCCGACCGGCGGTGGGAGACCAGCACCACGGTCGCTCCGGCGTCCGCCCGCGCGCGCAGCGAGGACCACAGCCGCTCCTCCGTGGCGGGGTCGAGCGCGCTGGAGGGTTCGTCGAGCGCGAGCACGGCGTGCGGCATCCCCGCCTGGCGGTAGAGCGCCCGCGCCACCGCGACCCGCTGCGCCTGCCCGCCCGACGGTCCGCTGCCCTGCACGCCGAGCTCTCGCGCGGGGTCGATCCCCTCGGCGCAGGCGGCGTCGAGCGCCCTCCGCACCCGCTCGGCATCGGGCTCCGGGTCGCCGAGGGCGACGTTGTCCGCCACCGTGCCGCGGATGAGTCCGGGCGACTGGCCCGCCCACGCCAGCCACTCCGACGCCGCGAGGCCGCGGACGTCACGCCCGGACCACGTCGCCCCGCCCGCGAACGGCACCGCGCCCCGCAGGGCCGCCAGCAGACTCGACTTGCCCGCGCCGCTCGGCCCCTCGATGAGGGTGATGGTGCCGCGCTCGGCGGTGAACGACACGGGCGGCAGGTCGCGCACGCGCAGCTGCTCCACGACGAGGGCCCCTTCCGTGGAGGTTCGCGACTCCGGAGAACGGACGGCGGCTGCGCCGGGGACCGCGCCGGAGGCGCTCACCGCGGCAGGCGCTCCCGAGTCGTGTACGCCGGAGCCGTCGCCCCGCGCCTCGTCGAGCACCGCGAACACGTCTTCGGTCGCGGCGACCCCCTCCGCCGCGGCGTGGAACTGCACGCCCACCTGCCGGATGGGGAGGAAGGCCTCGGGCGCCAGCAGCAGGACGAACAGCCCGACCTCGAGCGTGAGCTCGCCCGACAGCAGCCGGAACCCCACCGCGACCGCGATGAGCGCCACCGCCAGCGACGACAGCAGCTCCATGGAGAAGCCCGACAGGAACGAGAACCGCAGCACCTTCATGGTCTCGCGACGGTAGTCGTCGGCGGTGGCCTCGATGCGGTCGGCCGCCCGGGCGTCGCGGCCGAACAGGCGCAGCGTCGACAGTCCCTGCACGGTGTCGGCGAACCGGGCGGCCAGTCGCTGCAGCGTCTGCCACTGCCGCTTCTGCACGGTGCGGGTGGCGATGCCGATCAGGATGAGGAACAGCGGGATGAGCGGCAGGGTGATGAGGGCCGTGAGCCCGCTCGGCCAGTCCTGCCACCACATGACCGCGACCAGCACGGGTGTCGCGATCGCCGTGAGCACCAGCTGCGGGATGTACCGGGCGAAGTAGGCGTCGAGCGCCTCCAGCCCGTGCCCCGCGGTCACCGCGAGCGCCGTCTGGTTCCGCTGCGCCAGCCACCCCGGCCCGAGGCGCCCGACGGCCGCCACGAGCGCGGAGCGCAGCTGCATGCCCGTGCGGGCGGCCGCCCGTGTGCCCGCGGCGTCGGACGCGGCGATCAGCACCCCGCGCACCAGGGCCGTCGCGAGCAGTGTGAGCAGCACCACGGTGACGTCTCGGCCGGCGATCGCTCCCGTGATGGCCTCGGTCAGCAGCCACGCGAACGCGATCGTGACCGCGGTCTGCGCGACGCCGATCACCGCGGAGGCCGCGAGGTACCCACGGGCGGCGGCCGCGTAGCGCAGCAGTCTCGGGTCGACGGGTTTCATACGGGGCGATCATCGGGGGCGGGGCAGGGTCACGCGTGTGCCGGCGCCCCCTCGATCGAGCTGCGGGTGACGCGCTTGCGGAACACCCAGTATGTCCAGGTCTGGTAGGCGATGACGAGCGGCAGCGCGATCAGCGCGGTCCAGGTCATGATCTGCAGCGTGTACGGCGTGCTCGACGCGTTCGCGATCGTCAGGCTGAACGCCGGGTCGATCGTCGACGGCATGACGAACGGGAACAGCGCGGCGAACAGCATCACCACGGCCGTCAGCACCGTGACGATGCCCGCGGTGAACGCCTGGCCGTCTCGGCCCCGCAGCGACAGCACGATCGCGGCGATGAGCGACACCGCGGCGATGGCACCGGCACCCGCGACCAGCCACAGCAGCGGCGCCTCGCGCCCTGCGGCGAGGAAGTACGTCCACAGCACGGTCGCGGCGGCGGCGATCACGGTGGGCACGGCTGCGCGGGCGGCGAGCTTCCGGGCGTCGGCGTGCACCTGACCGTCGGTCTTGAGCGCCACGAACAGCACGCCGTGTAGGAAGAACAGCAGCAGGGTGGTCACGCCGACCAGCAGCGCGTACGGGTTGAGCAGCGAGAAGAAGCCGCCGACGTAGATGTGGTTCTCGTCGATCGCGACGCCCTGCACGATGTTGCCGAAGGCGACGCCCCACAGCAGCGCGGGCACGACGGAGCCGATCACGATCATCCGGTCGAAGCCCTGCTTCCACTTCCTGCTCTCCCGCTGATGGCGGTACTCGAACGAGACGCCGCGCAGGATGAGCGCGAGCAGGATGAGCAGCAGCGGCAGGTAGAACCCGCTGAACAGGGTGGCGTACCACTCGGGGAACGACGCGAACAGCGAGGCGCCGGCGACGATGACCCACGTCTCGTTGAGGTCCCACACCGGGCCGATCGTGTTGATGACCTGCCGGCGGGAGACGTCGTCCTTGCCGAGGAACGGCAGCGACATGCCGACGCCGAAGTCGAATCCGTCGAGCACGAAGTACCCCACGAAGAGGAAGGCGACGATCCAGAACCAGAGCGTTGCGAGATCCATGATGCTCCTTCCTCTCAGTACACGACCGACGGCAGCTGAGCCGTCTCCTCATGGGGCTGTTCATCGGTGTCCGGCCCCTTCTGGGCGGCCTTCACGATCAACCGCACCTCGACCACCGCGAGGGCGGCGTAGATCGCGGTGAAGGCGATCAGCGAGATGAGCACCTCGACACCGCTGACACCGGGCGAGACGCCGTCTCGCGTGGACATCAGCCCGAACACGATCCACGGCTGCCGACCCATCTCGGTGAACACCCAGCCCATGATGTTGGCGGCGAGCGCGAGCGGGAACGACCAGATCGCGACCTTCCACATCCACGGCGCGACCGGCTTCTTGGCGTTCTTGCGGGTGACCCAGAGGCCGGCGACCGCGACGAGGGCGGCGGCCATGCCGAGGCCGATCATCCAGCGGAACGACCAGTACGTGACCCACAGGATCGGGGCGAAGTCGGTCAGGCCCGTGGCGGCGTAGGTCTGGGCGTACTCGGCGTTGAGGTCGTTGATGCCGTGCACGCACGCGTCGAGCGTGTGCGTCGACAGCAGCGACAGCAGGTACGGGACGCGGATGGAGAACAGCTCGGAGCTGCCGTCCGGCGTGCCGAGCGTGAACAGGCTGAAGGAGGCGTCCGGTCCGCATACGGTGTTGAACGTCGCCTCGGCGGCGGCCATCTTCATGGGTTGCGCGGCGTACATCGCCAGGCCCAGCTGGTCGCCGGTGAGCACCACGCCCGCGGTGGAGAAGATCATGGCCCACAGCCCGAACTTGAGGGAGACGCGCATGGTGTCGAAGTGCTGGCCCCGCGCCAGGTGCCAGGCCGAGACCGAGATGACGACACCGGCGGCGAACATGAGCGCACCGAAGATGGTGTGCGGGAAGGCGGCGAGCGCCACGGGGTTGGTCAGCAGCGCCCAGAAGTCGGTGAGCTCGGCACGGTTGGTCGCCTCGTTGAACGTGTAGCCGACGGGGTTCTGCATGAACGCGTTCGCCGCGATGATGAAGTACGCCGACAGGATGCTGCCGATCGAGACGCACCAGATGGTCGCGAGGTGCAGCTTCTGCGGCAGCTTGTCCCAGCCGAAGATCCACAGGCCGATGAAGGTCGCCTCGAAGAAGAAGGCGAGGAGACCCTCGAAGGCCAGCGGGGCTCCGAACACGTCGCCGACGAAGCGGGAGTAGTCCGACCAGTTCATGCCGAACTGGAACTCCTGCACGATGCCGGTGACCACGCCCATGGCGAAGTTGATCAGGAAGATCTTGCCGAAGAAGCGGGTGAGGTGGAGGTACTGCACCTTGCCGGTGCGCACCCACGCCGTCTGGAAGATCGCGGCCACCAGGGCCATGCCGATCGTCAGCGGCACGAAGAGGTAGTGGTAGACGGTCGTCAGCCCGAACTGCCATCGGGACAGGACGAGCGGATCAAGCCATTCCATGCGCGACTCCTCTTCTGTCGGACTGCTGCGTCGTGGTGTCGCGCAGCTGCACCGTGCACTCCGATGGGCTCTGAGCGTCGCGCACGCACGCGGCGACGAGCGGTCCCCCGGCCTCGGTCAGCACGCTCTGCATGAGGCCCAGGTGCACCTGGCACAGGAGCGGGCGGTCTTCGGGACGGCCGGCGGCGTGCGGGCACGGGCTCAGGTCGACCGTCAGCACCCGGTCGTCGACGACCGGTTCGAAGCCGCTCTCCTCCAGGTGCTCGACCAGGGCGTCGAGCTGGTGCACGGCGTCACGGCCGAGGGCGCTCGGGGCCGCGGAGGGCACCACGCTGCGCAGCAGGTCGCCGCGACGGGCCGCCGCCTTGGCCTTGTCCCTGGCGACCGGGCTCGATGCGTCGGACGCACCGGTCGCGGCGCGGTAGAGCGTGCGCGGGCGGCCGCGGGTGGTGCGGTGCTCCACCTCGGGGATCACGTAGCCGCCCTCGATGAGGCGCTGCAGATGCTCGCGGACGGTGTTGGCGTGCAGGCCGGTGGCCGCGCACAGTTCGCCGATCGTGAGGTGCCGGGACGCACCGGTCACCCCCGCCTCGAAGAGCAGGTGCAGGATGCGCACCCGGGAGTAGCTCGAGATCGGTCCGCAGACGGACCCGCCGTTGGACATGTCTCCATTATTCTGGCGATCCACACCCCTGTTGGGGCACCGGGCCGTGAATAATCACCCGGGCGATAGGGATGTCTGATCCCGCCGATAGCCTGGGGGCATGGCCACCCGGAAACCCGCTCCCCCTGCGTACGTGTGCACGGAGTGCGGGTGGACGACGGCGAAATGGGTCGGCCGCTGCGGCGAGTGCCAGCAGTGGGGAACCGTGCAGGAGCAGGCCGCCCAGACCGGCATCCTCCGACGCGTGAACGCCCTCGCACCCACCGCCGATCGCGCCGCGCGACCGATCACGCAGATCACGACACAGGACGCACCCCGGCGCACGAGCGGGGTCGGCGAGTTCGACCGCGTGCTGGGCGGCGGCATCGTGCCCGGCGCCGCCATCCTGCTCAGCGGCGAGCCGGGCGTCGGCAAGTCCACGCTGCTGCTCGAGGTCGCCGCGCAGGCGGCACGTGCCGGGCGGCGGGTGCTGTACGCGAGCGCCGAGGAGTCCCCCGCTCAGGTGCGGCTGCGCGCCGAGCGCACCGGCGCGCTGCACGACGAGCTGTACCTGGCGAGCGAGACCGACCTCGCCACGATCCTCGGTCACATCGACGAGGTGCAGCCGCAGCTCGTGATCGTCGACTCCGTGCAGACGGTGTCGTCGTCACTGACCGACGGCGCGGCAGGACAGCCCAGCCAGGTGCGCGAGGTCGCCGCGACCCTCATCCGCGTCGCCAAGGAGCGGGACCTGCCGATCATCATCGTCGGTCACGTCACGAAAGACGGGCAGGTCGCCGGCCCCCGCGTGCTGGAGCACCTGGTCGACGTGGTGTGCCACTTCGAGGGCGACCGGCAGACGTCGCTGCGCTTCATCCGCGCGCTCAAGAACCGCTTCGGGCCGACCGACGAGGTGGGGTGCTTCGAGATGACCGGCGACGGCATCGCCGAGGTGCCGGATCCGTCCGGGCTCTTCCTGTCTCAGGGGGCGTCCGAGCCCGGCACGTGCGTCGCGATCTCGCTGGAGGGCCGCCGCGCGCTGCCGGTGGAGGTGCAGGCGCTCACGGTGCCCAGCAACGCCCCGAACCCCCGGCGCATCGTGCACGGGCTCGACGCGTCGCGCGTCGCGATGGTGCTGGCCATCCTGGAGCGCCGGGCCGGGGTGCCCACGGGCAGCCTCGACGTCTACGTCTCCACGGTGGGCGGCGTGCGGTTCACCGAGCCCGCGGCCGACCTCGCGATCGCGATCGCGGTGGCGGGGTCCATCCAGATGATCTCGGTGCCGCGCACGGTCGCCGCGGTGGGCGAGCTCAGCCTGGCGGGTGAGGTGCGGCCGGTCACGCAGGCCGCGCAGCGCCGAACGGAGGCGGCGCGACTGGGCTACGAGCAGGTGGTCGACGACCGGTCGAAGACGCTGCGCGCCGCCCTGGGCGACATCCGCTCGCGGAACGCGGCCCGGCGTCCCGACCGCGACATCCCGCCGTTCTGAGCCGCGGCGCAGCGATCAGGCGTCGAGCGCCTTGAGCAGCTCGACCGGATCCGCCTGCATGGGATGGGGACCGGCGATGTCGAGGAACACGGTCGTGATGGGGTGCGCGGAGAGGAACCGCCGCAGCCAGGCCGCGTCGTAGATGCCCACACCGGGCGGCAGGTTGGCCGGCTTGTTCTTCGCGTCGCTGAAGAGCAGCAGCGCCAGGTCGCCCGTGTTCGGGTCGCGGTACGTCCACACCTCGCCGCCGTCGAGCGGGTTGTCGCGCGCACCGGGCTTGATGAGCGGGACGACGGTCGTGCCGTGCCGCAGGGCCAGGGCGACCGCAGCCACGTCCTGCTTCTCCAGGGCCACCGCCAGCGCCTCGGACCGGAAGTCCTCGGGTGCGGGCTTCTTCTTGCCGGACTTCGCCTTCTTCGCAGCCATGTCTCCAGCTTAGGCATCGACACGACGAGCGCGGCTCCACGGCGACGTCCGGCCGGCGCGGGAAAAAGATTGGGGCCCTCTCGAGTCCTCCATTGGGGACTGGGGTACTCGAGAGGGCCCTCGGACTCTCGAGCGGCGGTGTCGAAGCGCTGGGGACGCTGTAGTTCGACGCCACTGGGGATGGCTTATGCCGCATAGGCGGAGAGTCATGTCTATGGTATCCCAAAGAACGACTCGTGTCAGCACAAGAGGCCCTCCGACGCGAAGGTCGCCGCAATTCGGATCGGTTGCCGCAGCAGACGAAGCAATCCGAAGCCGCACGGCCGGATCGCCCGCAAAGCCGTAGCGTGCGATCAGTAGAGCAGGAACTGCGCCGTCGTGGCGCTGGGGAAGCCGCCGATCGACACGGCCACATGGTACGACGCGCCGCCGCCGGGCGCCCGCTGCCGGTTCTCCTGCGCGCACGTCTCCACGCTCGACCGGGTGCGGTCCCACACCACGGGCTCCTTGCTCACCACGGTCGATCCGGCGGTGAGCGTCGCGATCATGCTGCTCGGGTTCTCCTGGCAGTCCGTCGACCGCCACCACACGTCCGCGCCGCTCGACACCGTGAACACCTGGGTGCTCGACCCCACGTCGATCGTGCAGTCCGTGGCGCCCTTGTTCGTCAGCGAGATCGACAGGCGCGGGGTGACGCCCGCCGCGTAGGTGTCGGCGTCGGTGACAGCCGTGACCTCGATGTCCTTCGCCTGGCAGGCCACGACAGCGGGCGTCTCGGAGGCGCTCGGAGTGGGCGCCGGGCTCGCGGAACCCGTGGGCGGCGGCGGCGTCTCGGTCGTCGAGGAGGACGTCGGCGCCGGGGTCGCATCGGTCGCGGCGGCCCAGGGGCGCGCGACCAGCAGCCATACCGACACCCCGATCACCGCGAGGACCAGGATCAGCCCGAGCAGCACCACCAGACGCCGACGACGGTAGACGGCGGCGGAACGACGGGGCATGCTTCCAGGTTAAGCGATCGAGCCCCGCGATCCTGGGAGGCGTCGTGCGCCCGTCGGACCTCAGAGCACCTTGAGCATCCGGGTGTTGCCGAGCGTGTTCGGCTTGACGTGCGCCAGGTCGAGGAACTCCTCGACACCCGCGTCTCCACTGCGCAGCAGCTGCGAGTACACGTCGGGATCGACGACCTGCTCGCCGATGGGGGTGAAGCCGCGGCGGCCGAAGAAATCCACCTCGAACGTGAGGCAGAACAGGCGCGTCAGTCCGAGTGCGCGCGCGTTCTCCTCCAGGCGCTCCACGATCGCACGACCGATGCCGTGGTGCAGCCAGTCGTCGCGCACGAGCAGGGTGCGCACCTCGCCGAGGTCCTCCCAGATCACGTGCAGGGCGCCGCAGCCGATCAGCTCGCCGTCGGCCTCCGCCACCACGAACTCCTGCACCGCGCCGTACAGCACCGCCAGGTCTTTGCCGAGCAGGATGCGCTGCTCCACGAGCGGCTGGAGCAGGTTGCGGATGCTGACGATATCGGCGCTGCGGGCGGGCCGGACGATGTAGTCGCTCACCCGACCAGCCTAGAACCGCACCCTCCGTGCGCCTCCCAGACACGAGGAAGGGGCGGATGCCGCAGCATCCGCCCCTTCACGTCCGGGCTCACGACCCGGGTGGGATCAGTCGTTGCCGGTGATCGCCAGGTCGGGCGTACCGGCGATGGCGCCGCCGCCGGTGTTGACACCGACCGCGACCTTCTCGCCGCGCGGACCGTGCTCGAACAGGAACTCCCCGTCCTTCGCGTCGACCTTCACGTGGTCGCCCGAGTCGAGCTCGCCGTGCAGGATCTTCTCCGACAGACGGTCCTCGATCTCGTGCTGCATCGCGCGACGCAGCGGCCGGGCGCCCAGAGCCGGGTCGAAGCCGATCTCGATCAGACGCTCCTTGGCGGCCTGCGACAGCTCGATCGTCATGTCGCGGTCGAGCAGACGCTCGCCGAGGCGCTTCGTGAACAGGTCCACGATCTGCACCAGCTCGTCCTTGCTCAGCTGCGGGAAGACGATGATGTCGTCGACACGGTTGAGGAACTCGGGCTTGAAGTGCCGCTTGAGCTCCTCGTTGACCTTGCCCTTCATCCGCTCGTAGCTGGTGGCGTTGTTGCCCTCGATCTGGAAGCCCACGGGGCCGCCGGCGATGTCGCGTGCACCGAGGTTGGTGGTCATGATGATGACCGTGTTCTTGAAGTCCACGATCCGACCCTGACCGTCGGTGAGGCGACCCTCTTCAAGGATCTGCAGCAGCGAGTTGAAGATGTCGGGGTGGGCCTTCTCGATCTCGTCGAACAGCACCACGCTGAACGGCTTGCGCCGCACCTTCTCGGTGAGCTGACCGCCCTCTTCGAAGCCGACGAACCCGGGAGGGGCACCGAACAGCCGCGAGACGGTGTGCTTCTCGCCGAACTCGCTCATGTCGAGCGAGATGAGCGCGGCCTCGTCGTCGAACAGGAACTCCGCGAGCGCCTTGGCAAGCTCCGTCTTTCCGACGCCCGTAGGGCCGGCGAAGATGAACGAACCGGAGGGGCGCTTCGGGTCCTTGAGGCCCGCACGCTGGCGACGGATGGTCTTGGAGAGGGCCGCGATGGCCTCCTCCTGACCGATGACGCGCTGGTGCAGCGCCTTCTCCATGAAGACGAGTCGGCTGGACTCCTCCTCGGTCAGCTTGAACACGGGGATGCCCGTGGCCTGCGCGAGCACCTCGGCGATCAGGCCCTCGTCGACGACCGCCTGGGTCGCGACGTCGCCCGCACGCCACTGCTTCTCGAGGCGCAGCCGCTCGGCGAGCAGGCTCTTCTCCTCGTCGCGCAGCGACGCGGCCTTCTCGAAGTCCTGCTCCTCGGAGGCGAGCTCCTTCTGCTCGCGCACGGCGGCGATCTTCTCGTCGAACTCCCGCAGCTCGGGCGGGCTCGACAGGATCGACAGACGCAGGCGCGCGCCGGCCTCGTCGATCAGGTCGATCGCCTTGTCGGGGAGGAACCGGTCGGAGACGTAGCGGTCGGCGAGGTTCGCCGCGGCCACGATCGCGCCGTCGGTGATCTGCACCTTGTGGTGCGCCTCGTAGCGGTCGCGCAGCCCCTTGAGGATGTTGATCGCGTGCGGCAGCGTCGGCTCGTTCACCTGCACCGGCTGGAAGCGGCGCTCGAGAGCGGCGTCCTTCTCGAAGTGCTTGCGGTACTCGTCGAGCGTGGTGGCGCCGATCGTCTGGAGCTCACCGCGGGCGAGCAGCGGCTTGAGGATGCTGGCCGCGTCGATCGCGCCCTCGGCGGCACCCGCACCCACGAGGGTGTGGATCTCGTCGATGAAGACGATGATGTCGCCGCGCGTGCGGATCTCCTTGGTGACCTTCTTCAGGCGCTCCTCGAAGTCGCCGCGGTAGCGGGAACCGGCGATGAGAGAGCCGAGGTCGAGCGAGTAGAGCTGCTTGTCCTTCAGCGTCTCGGGTACATCGCCCTTGACGATCGCCTGCGCCAGGCCCTCGACGACGGCGGTCTTGCCGACGCCGGGCTCACCGATCAGGACGGGGTTGTTCTTGGAGCGGCGGGAGAGGATCTGCATGACCCGCTCCGCCTCCTTCTCGCGCCCGATCACCGGGTCGAGCTTGTTGTCGCGCGCGGCCTGGGTGAGGTTGCGACCGAACTGGTCGAGCACCGCGGAGCCACCCTGGGCGCCGGCGGGCGAGTCGTTGGTCTGCGCGCCGACCGACGCGGGCTCGCGCCCCGGAGCGCCGGACAGCAGCTGGATGACCTGCTGGCGCACCTTGTTGAGGTCGGCGCCGAGCTTGACCAGCACCTGGGCGGCCACGCCCTCGCCCTCACGGATGAGGCCGAGGAGGATGTGCTCGGTGCCGATGTAGTTGTGGCCGAGCTGCAGAGCCTCGCGGAGGCTGAGCTCGAGCACCTTCTTGGCGCGCGGCGTGAACGGGATGTGGCCGGTCGGCTGCTGCTGACCCTGGCCGATGATGTCCTGCACCTGCTCGCGCACGGCGTCGAGGGAGATGCCGAGCGACTCCAGCGCCTTGGCTGCGACGCCCTCGCCCTCGTGGATGAGGCCGAGCAGGATGTGCTCGGTGCCGATGTAGTTGTGGTTGAGCATCTTCGCCTCTTCTTGGGCGAGGACGACCACTCGACGGGCTCGGTCCGTGAATCTCTCGAACATGTTGACTCCTTATTCGCACGGGGCGAAGACGCATGAAGCGCTTGTACATCGAGAGTAACGACCAGGAATGCCGGGTATGCCCGTGTTCGCCGTGGGCATAGCGGGGGCTTGACCCGTTTATCGACAGTCGTTATGTTAACGAAAGTCGATAACCCCCCGATCTTCAGGAGGAGCCCATGCTCGCCACGGATAGACGACCCTCGCTCGCCGACGGCATCGCCCTCGGACTGATCGCGACCGGAGCCGTGAGCGTCGGAATCGGTGCGATCGTCGCCGTCGCCCAGGCCGCCGCCACCCTGTTCTCGCCGTCGCCGACGATCGCGATGCCCGTGCACGACGTCGACCTCACCGCCCTCGACGGCGTGGCCGGGATCGAGGGCGCCACCGTCGACTCCGCACTCGTCACCCTCACCGCGCCGCCCACCGCCGCCCGCTGGCTGCTGCTGCTGGAGACGGCGCTGCCCGCGCTCGCCACGGTCGCCCTGTGCGCGGTGGTCTGGTGGCTGGGCGTGTCCCTCATCCGCTCCCGCCCGTTCCGCGCCTCGCTCGGGTGGATGTTCGCGGTCGCCGCCTGCCTGCTGATGGCCGGCACGCTGCTCGGGCAGTTCGCCGGCGGCATCGGCCGGGCCGAGATCGTGAAGGATCTGGCCGCGATCGAACCCGGCGTCGAAGACGTGCTGTGGACGCTGCTCGTGCAGTTCGACCTGGCACCCGTGGGGTGGGCGTTCGCCCTGGCCCTCGTGGCGGGCGTGTTCGCCGTCGGCCGCCGCCTGCAGCGCGACACGGAGGGGCTGGTCTGATGATCACGTTCGGCTCGGAGGCCGTCTGGCCCTCGCTGCTCAACATCGCGATCGCCCTCGCCGTCGGCGCCGCCGTCGTCGCCCTCGTCGTCTGGAACAGCCGCCGGCGCGGCAGCCGCACGGTCACCCTCGATGCGGCGCTCACGCTATCGGGATGGTGGGTGATCCTGTCGGCACTCGGCGCGATCGCGGTCGTCGTCAAGGCGTTCGCGGTCGACTGGGCGGAGCTGCACGGGCGGACCGTCGTCTTCCTCGACTGGCCCGCCGCCCTCCCCTGCTCCGAGTTCGGCGACGGTGCGCACACCGCCCTCACCTGCGGCGGCACGGAACTGACGGACTTCACCGTGGGCAACGCCTCGCTCGGACTCCGCCTCCTCGCCGCGGCGGCACAGCTCAGCAGCCTGGCGCTCGCCACGGTGCCCGCCGTGGTCCTCGCCCTCATCTGCTTCCACACGCTGCGCGGGCGCGCGTTCTCCCTGGTCGTGACCCGCGCCCTGGTCGGCGGCGCGGTCACGCTCGTGGTGCTCGGCGTGGCGTCCGACCTGCTGAACGGGATCGCCGCCACGGCGGGCCTGCGGGAAGCCCTTCCCACCGACAGTCCGTGGTACCCCGCGGCGTATCAGCTCACCGTGACGCCGCTGCCCTTCGCCGCCGCGCTCGGCCTGCTCGCCCTCGCCGCCGTGTTCCGGCAGGGCATGCGCCTGGAGCAGCAGCGTGCCGCCCTGGAGAAGGAGACGGAGGGGCTGGTGTGAGCCCGGCCGAGAGCGACGAGGAGTTCACCGGCATCCACTGCCGCCTGGACGAGCTGCTCGCCGAGCGCGGCATGACCCTCACCGAGCTGAGCGCCGCGGTCGGCGTGAGCATCGTCAACCTGTCCGTGCTCAAGAACGACCGCGCCCGCGCGATCCGCTACTCCACGCTGCGGGCGATCTGCGAGGCGCTGGAGTGCGACGTGGGCGACCTGCTCGTGCTCGCGGCCCGCTGACGCGGAGCATGGATGCGCCTCCGCACGCAAGCCCCTTCTATGAATCTGCTGTGGCGCACTAGCGTCGTCCGCATGAAGAAGTCAGCACCCGCGGCCCGCCCGGCCGCCCGCCTCGCTGCCCTCGTGCCCGCCGTCGCGCTCGCCCTGTCCCTCGCCGCGTGCGGCGGACCGGCCCGCCCGTCGTCCGACGAGGTGGCCGAGGGGATCCAGAAGGTGTTCGCCGGCACGAGCCAGGAGCAGGCGATGACCGACGAGGCCGCCAGCTGCCTCGCCGACGCCCTGGTCGACTCCGAGCTGAGCGACGAGACGCTCACCTACATCGCCAACGGCGAAGACAAGCAGAAGGACGAAGCCGACAAGGCGCTCACGACGCAGATCATCACCGACAACCTGAACGAGTGCGTCGCGCCCTGACCCCCCGAACCCGGAGCATGACGGCTGCGGAGGGGCGGCCGTCATGCTTCGTCATATCCGCCCAGGGAATTCCCAGCCAGCTCTAGCGTTGAGCCTCATGGCGCGCATCCCGGCGCGCCGCGATCTCTGGAGTCCCCACCTCGATGAGCACCACCGCACGCGCCCAGAAGGCGCCAGACACCCGCGGGCCGGTCCGGAAGCTGCTGACCTCGTTCGGCTTCCAGATCATCGCCGCCCTCGTCCTCGGCATCGCCGCCGGCCTGATCGGCCGTCAGCTCGGCGCCACGGCCGAGAACCCCACCGGCCTGTCCGCCACGCTCGACACGATCGGCAGCTCCTACGTCACGCTGCTGCGCGCGGCGGTCGTCCCGCTGATCTTCACCGCGATCGTCGCGAGCATCTCCAACCTGCGCCGCGTGCAGAACGCGGCACGCCTGGCCGGTCAGACCATCCTGTGGTTCGCGATCACCGCGTTCATCGCCGTCATCATCGGCATCGGGCTCGGCCTCGTGATCCAGCCGGGCAACCGCGCCGGCGAGGGCCTCGAGCCCGGCGACCCCTACACGGTCGGCACGTGGTGGAACTTCCTCCTCGGCCTGATCCCCCAGAACTTCCTCGGCCTCACGGTCAGCACCTCCCCCGGCGCGACCGAGGGCGCGTTCACCTCCACGGTGGGCTTCAACATCCTGCAGGTGATCGTCGTCGCCGCGGTCGTCGGCATCGCCGCCCTCAAGGCGGGCAAGAAGGCCGAGCCGTTCCTCGTCTTCACCGAGTCGCTGCTCAAGGTCATCCAGCGCGTGCTGTGGTGGATCATCCGCATCGCCCCGATCGGCACGTTCGGCCTCATCGGCTCCGCCGTCATCAAGTACGGCTGGGAGAAGCTCGCGTCGCTCGGCTGGTTCGCCGCCGCGATCTACATCGGCCTCGCTCTCGTGCTGTTCGTGGTCTACCCGATCCTCGTGCGCACGCACGGCCTGTCGATCAAGCAGTACTTCTCGGGCGTCTGGCCCGCGGTGCAGCTCGCGTTCGTGAGCCGCTCCTCCATCGGAACGCTGCCGCTCACGGAGCGCGTGACCGAGCGCAACCTCGGCGTGCCCCGCTCGTACGCCTCGTTCGCGGTGCCGCTCGGCGCGACCACGAAGATGGACGGCTGCGCCGCGATCTACCCGGCCATCGCCGCGATCTTCGTCGCCCAGTTCTTCGGCATCGAGCTGAACTTCGTGCAGTACCTGCTGATCGTGATCGTCTCGGTCGTGGGCTCCGCCGCCACCGCCGGCACCACGGGCGCGGTCGTCATGCTCACGCTCACGCTGTCGACCCTGGGTCTGCCGCTCGAGGGCGTTGGTCTGCTGCTCGCGATCGACCCGATCCTCGACATGGGCCGCACCGCGGTCAACGTCGCGGGCCAGGCGCTGATCCCGACCATCGTCGCCAAGCGCGAGGGCATCCTCAACGAGGAGCTCTACAACGCGCCGCGCGAGGGCCTGCCGTTCGCCGACGACTCGTCCGACGACGACGCCCCCGAGGCCGACGCCGCCTCGGACACCGCGCCGGAGCCGGCCGGCGCCCGCTGACCCGTCACGCCGGAACGCCCCGTCTCCTCCGGGAGGCGGGGCGTTCTCGTGTGCGGGTGCGAGGCGACCGCGTCAGACGCGGCCCTGCTGACGCGTGGCGCCGCGCGTGTCCATCGCCAGCTCCTCCGCATCCATCGCGGTCAGCAGCTCCCGCATGACCTCCTCGTCGAGGTTGCCCGCGTCGCGCTCGGCGACCAGGATCTCCCTCCGCACCTGCAACCACCCCTTCGACAGCGCGACCAGGTCGTCGAACGACGGACGGCTCGAGGTGTCCTCCACCCGCTGCGCCTCGTCGGTGTCCTTCTCCACCCTGGTCATGCGCTTCGTGAAGGCGTCGAACACACTCAGGTCGACCGCACCGTGCTTCTGCTCCCACTCGACGCGCTTCTGCGCCAGGTACTCCTTGCCCGCCTCCCGGCTCTTGGCCTTGACCGCCTCGAGCGCGGCCTCGTCCTCCGCGTGCTCGGCGTCGCCCCGGATCCCGAGCCGCCGGATGAGCAGCGGCAGCGTCAGCCCCTGCAGCAGCAGCGTGCCCACCGTCACGATGAACGCCACGACGACGATCGCGTGCGAGGCCTCGGTGTCGAGCGTCGCGAGGTCGGCCGCGGCCACCGCGATCGCGAGCGTGACCACGCCGCGCATCCCCGCCCAGGAGATCACGGCGTTGTCCTTCCACGTGAGCTGGAGTCCGGCCATGCGCTCCCGCACGATCTGCGTGCGCAGCTCGTCCGCGCTGTACTGCCGCCAGCGCCGCGACCGCCGCCGACGCTCGTCGAACTCCCCCGACGCGATCCCCCGGTCCATGCGCGCGAGCCGACGACGGTCCTGGAAGTTCGCCCACGCGCTGGTGGGGTAGATGTACAGGGGCCGCACGAGCAGCACCACCACCAGCACGGCGAGGGACAGCAGCAGGATGCGCCCCACGGACTCGCTGCTCAGGTCGCGGAGCACCCGCGGGAACTGCAGCCCGATGTACGCGAACACGAAGCTCTCCAGCAGCAGGTCGGCCGACAGCCACAGCGGCGCCTCCTGCTGCCTGGTGGTGTAGTCGGTGCGCGGGGCGTTGAACCCCACGTACAGCCCCATCGCCACGACCGCGAGCACACCGGAGCCCAGGAGGTGCTCGGCGATGCCGTACGCCCCGAACGGCGCGAGCAGCCCGAACGTGCCGATCACGACGGGGTCGCTGATGCGCATGCGCAGCTGGTGGAGCACGATCCCGAACACGAGCCCGACCGCGACGCCGACGCCCACCGCGACCAGGAACTGCCAGACCCCGTCCCACACCGTCAGGGTGGCCCCGGCGAGGATCGCCGCGAACACGCGGTACAGGGTCAGCGAGGTGGCGTCGTTGATGAGGCTCTCGCCCGACAGCACCGTCATGATGCGCCGCGGGAGCCCGAGACGGCGGCCGATCGCGGCGGCGGACACGGCATCGGGCGGTGCGACGATCGCTCCGAGCAGCAGCGCACCGGGGAGGGTCAGCGACGGCAGGATCCACCACGCCACGAGGCCGACCGCGAGCGCGGTGAGCAGGACGAGCCAGATGCCGAGCCGTCGGATCTGCGGCAGGCTGCGCTTGAAGCCGACGAACGACACATCCAGCGCGGCGGAGTACAGCAGCGGCGGCAGCACCAGGCCAAGCAGCAGGTGCCCGTCGATGGACAGGTCGGGCACGATCGGCAGGAACGAGGCGGCGAGCGCGACCACCGTCACCAGCAGCGGCGCCGGCCACCCGCGCCAGCGCGCGAACGCGGCCACGGCGACGGCTCCGACGAGGACGTAGAAGATCCCGGCTTCCATGGGGGAAGCGTAGCGTCGTCCGAGGACGGGTCAGCGGGCGGGGCGACGCCGCGCGGGCGTGCGGGCGGTCTCCGCGTCGAGCGCGTCGCGGAGTCCGGCATTCTCGTCCTGCAGGTCGAGCACACGGGCGATACCGGCGATGTTGAGCCCGTCGCCGCGGAGCTCGGCCGCGCGTCGCAGCCGCTCGATGTCGTCGTCGCTGTAGCGGCGCGTGCCACCGTCGCTGCGGGCGGGGACGAGCAGCCCCTTGCTCTCGAAGAGGCGGATGGTCGCCTCCGGCAGGTCGACGAGCTGGGCAGCCACGGCGATGCCGTAGACGGGTGTGCGCGAGTCGCGTGCGGTCATCCTGACGTGTCCTCGGATCGGGGTTGCGAGATCGGTCATCTCGTTCTATAACAAATCTATACCCCACGTGCAGATAATCTGCACACCACCTCAGCCCATACGGGCCGCACGAAAGGAGAACCTCATGGCACTGACCTTCGATCCCTTCAGCCAGCTCGATCGCTTCGCCGCGAGCGTGCTGGACTCCGTTCGCGCACCCCGGTCGATGCCGGTGGACCTGTACCGCGACGGTGACCGCTACATCCTGCACGCCGACCTCCCCGGCGCCGACCCGGGCTCGATCGACGTCGACCTCGACGGCGGTCAGCTCACCATCCGCGCCCAGCGCACCGCCGACACGCGCGAGGGCGTGCGGTGGCTCGCCCGCGAACGCGGCGCCGGCTCGTTCCTGCGCCAGTTCTCGCTCGGCGACGGCGTCGACCTCGACAGCATCAGCGCCTCCTACGAGAGCGGGGTGCTGTCGGTCGTGATCCCGGTGAGCGAGCGCGCCAAGCCGCGCAAGATCGTCGTGGAGTCCGGCGAGCAGCGCCAGGCCATCGACGCCTGACCCGCGGGGGCGGCGCCCACGCGCCGCCCCCGTCCTTCCCTTTCCTCCTCCCCGCAGAAAGGACGACCCATGGCCCTCTCCCCCACCCTCGATCGCTTCCTCGCCGGCATGGAGTACCCGGCGACGCGCGACGACCTGCTGCGCGAGGCCACCCGCGACGGACTCGACGCCGACGACCGTGCCGTGCTGCGCACCCTCCCCGAGCAGAGTTACAGCGCCGCCTGGCACATCCGCTACCGCCTGGCCCGCGCCGCGCTCCGCGAGTCGCTGACCCCCGCCGCCCGGGCCGCCTGAGCCGCACCCGCGCGGTCGCGTCACGGACGCACCGGTGCGAGGCCGGGAATGCGCGCGCGACGTCTCGGGTTGCACCCGGGGATGAACGACGTCGCCCTCTCCGTCCTCGACCTCGTGCCGGTCCGCTCCGGCCAGACCAGCGCCGAGGCCATCGCCGCCTCCCTCTCGCTCGCCGAGACCGCCGACCGTCTCGGCTACCGCCGCTACTGGTTCGCGGAGCACCACAACATGCCCGCGGTGGCCTCGACCACGCCCCCGGTGCTGATCGCCGCGGCGGCCGCGCGCACCCGACGGCTGCGCCTGGGCTCGGGTGGCGTGATGCTGCCGAACCACGCACCCCTCATCGTCGCCGAGCAGTTCGCGGCGCTCGAGGCCATCGCGCCGGGACGCATCGACCTCGGTCTCGGCCGCGCGCCCGGCAGCGACCCCGTCATCACGCAGCTGCTGCGCGGCAGCGGCACCACCAGCGACGTCGAGCAGTTCCCGCGTCACGTGCAGGACATCGCGGCGCTCTTCTCCGCCGACGGTGCCACGGTGCGCTTCACGTCGGGCGGCGAGTACACCGTGCGGGCCACCCCCGCCGCGACCGGCGTGCCCGAGGTGTGGCTGCTCGGGTCGAGCGACTACTCCGCGCAGCTCGCCGCCTCGCACGGGCTGCCCTACGTGTTCGCCAACCACTTCTCCGGCCAGGGGCTGGAGCGCGCGCTCGACCTGTACCGCACGAACTACCGCCCCAGCGAGGAGCACCCGGAACCGCGCACGTTCCTCACCGTCAACGCGGTCGCCGCCCCCACCGCGGACGAGGCCGAGCAGCGCGCCCTCCCCCAGCTGCGGATGATGGCCCGGCTGCGGCTCAACCAGCCCCTGGTGGCGCTGGAGACCGTGGAACAGGCACTCGCCGCGGCCTCCGACGCCGCAACCGACCAGGTCGTGCAGGCCGCCCGGTCGCGGTGGTTCATCGGCACGGGCGAGTCCGTCGCCGCAGAGGTGCGGGCCTTCGCCACGCAGCACGGCGTGGACGAGGTCATGCTCTCGCCCGTCGCCGGAGCGTTCGAGGCCGAGCCCGCCGACACCTCGCCCGGACGCACGCAGACGCTCGAGCTCATCGCGACCGCCTGAACCCGGCGCGAGGGGCTGGCCCCGGCCGACTCCGAGGCGTAGCCTCAGCGGCAGAGAGAGGGGTTCGACGATGAGCACCAGGACACTCGCACTGTGGGTCGCCTACGGCCCGAACGGCGTGGTCGGCAGCATCCGCCATGACGACGAGGGGTACGCGGTCACGATGGCCGGGGCGGACGCCGTGGCCGGGACCTACCCGAGCCTCGCGTCGGCGAAGGGGGCACTGCATGCGCGCATGGCTCCCGGCAGCGCGTGGCCGCTGTTCCAGGAGCACTGACCTCCACGACCGTCGCTCGAGACGCGCCGGGGCCGCGGTCCCGGCACCCGCACCCGCACCGAAGCCCGGGGACGGGTGTCAGGACTCGGGCTCGCCGGAGAGGATGCCGCGCAGCCAGTCGCGTGCCTCGATGAACACGTCGTCGGAGTAGCGGTCGGGGTACTGCACGATCTGCCGGTCGGCACGCGGGTACGACCCGAGGAACACCACGCGCGGGCTGAAGCGGCGGATGCCGAGCAGGGCGTCGGCCATGCGCTCGTGCTCGATGTGACCGTCGGCGTCGATCACGAAGCGGTAGCGGCCGAGCTCGTCGCCGATCGGGCGGGACTCGATGAGCGAGAGGTTGATGCCGCGGGTGGAGAACTGCTCCAGCATCTCCAGCAGCGAGCCGGGGTGGTCGTGGGGCAGCTCCACGATGAGGGAGGTCTTGTCGGCCCCGGTCGGCTCCGGGGAGCGCGTCGTGCGGGTGACCAGCACGAAGCGCGTGACGGCGGCCGCGTTGTCGCCGATGCCCTCCGCGAGCACGTCCACGTCGTAGTGCTGCACGATGCCGGGGGCCGCGATCGCCGCCTGGGCGGGCAGCGAACCGTCGAGCACGCCGATCGCCGAGGCCACGTTGCTCGCCGCCGGCACGTGCGAGTGCCGCGGCAGGTGCTCGCCGAGCCAGCCGTGGCACTGCGCGTACGCCACCGGGTGCGCCGCGATCACCTCCACCTGGTCGAGCGTGGTGCCGCGCGGGGCGACCAGGACGAAGTTGACCCGCACCAGGTACTCGCCGATGATGCGCAGCCCGGGGAGCGTCGCCAACGCGTCCTGCGTGGTGGAGACGCCGCCCTCGATCGAGTTCTCGATCGCGATCATCGCGGCGTCGCTGCGGCCCTCCAGCACGTCGTCGAGCGCCTCGCCGACGTTGTGCACGGGACGCCACACCTGCCCCCTGGCCTCCGCCACCTGGTCGAGTGCCGCCTCGGTGAAGGTTCCGGCTGGTCCGAGATAGCTGTAGGTGCGGCGATCGGTCACGGCGTTCAGCCTAGCCCTCGCTCGCGCACCGGCCTCCCGGATGTCAAGCGGATGCGCGCATCCGGATCACGGGGCAGACTGAGAGGATGAGCAGTCGTGCCGGCCTCCCCGCGGAGGAAAGTGACCTGATCGACGTCGACGAGCTGATCGCCGCCTACTACGACCGCGTGCCCGACCCGACGGTCCCGGCCGAACGGGTCGTGTTCGGCACCAGCGGCCACCGCGGCTCCTCGCTGACGAAGAGCTTCAACGAGAACCACATCCTCGCCACGACGCAGGCGATCGTCGACTACCGCGCCGCGCAGGGCATCACCGGGCCGCTGTTCCTCGGCCGCGACACGCACGCCCTGTCGCTGCCCGCCGAGCGCAGCGCGATCGAGGTGCTGCTCGCGAACGGCGTGGACGTGCGCGTCGACGCCCGCGACTCCTGGGTGCCGACGCCCGCCCTGAGCCACGCGATCCTCACGTACAACAGGGGTCGCGCGACCGACGACCCCGGCCGGGCCGACGGCATCGTGGTCACCCCGTCGCACAACCCGCCCCGCGACGGCGGCTTCAAGTACAACCCGCCGCACGGTGGTCCCGCCGACACCGACGCCACGGGCTGGATCGCCGACCGCGCGAACCAGCTCATCGCCGACGGCCTCACCGAGGTGAAGCGCGAGCGGTTCGCCGACGTCGACTGGGACGCGATCACCGGGTACGACTTCCGCGACGCGTACGTGCGCGACCTGCCGTCGATCATCGACCTCGACGCGATCCGCAGCGCGGGCGTGCGCATCGGCGCCGACCCGCTCGGCGGGGCGTCGGTGGAGTACTGGGCGCTGATCGCCGAGATGCACGACCTCGACCTCGACGTGGTGAACCCCGAGGTCGACCCGACCTGGCGTTTCATGACCCTGGACTGGGACGAGAAGATCCGGATGGATCCGTCGTCTCCGTCGGCGATGGCGTCCCTGGTCGCCCGCAAGGGCGACTACGACGTGCTCACCGGGAACGACGCCGATGCCGACCGGCACGGCATCGTGACCCCGGATGCGGGGCTCATGAACCCCAACCACTACCTCGCCGTCGCGATCGACTACCTCTTCTCCCACCGCGAGCAGTGGCCGCGCGACGCCGCAGTCGGCAAGACCCTCGTGTCGTCAATGATCATCGACCGGGTGGCGGAGTCGCTGGGCCGCCGCCTGCTGGAGGTGCCGGTCGGGTTCAAGTGGTTCGTGCCCGGGCTGCTCGACGGCACGGTCGCGTTCGGCGGCGAGGAGTCGGCCGGTGCGTCGTTCCTGCGCCGCGACGGCTCCGTGTGGTCGACCGACAAGGACGGCATCCTGCTGTGCCTGCTCGCGGCGGAGATCATCGCGGTCACGGGCAAGACCCCGTCGGAGCGCTACGCCGAGCTGGAGCAGGCGTTCGGCGCCTCGGCGTATCAGCGCGTCGACGCCCCCGCGACGCCGGAGCAGAAGGCCACGCTGGGCAAGCTGGCGCCGGAGTCGGTCACCGCGACCACGCTGGCCGGCGAGGACATCACGGCGAAGCTGTCGCACGCCCCCGGCAACGGTGCGGCGATCGGCGGGCTCAAGGTGCAGACCGAGCACGCGTGGTTCGCCGCCCGCCCGTCGGGCACGGAAGACGTCTACAAGCTCTACGCCGAGAGCCTGCGCGGCCCGGAGCACCTCGCCGAGGTGCAGGAGGAGGCCCGCGCCGTGGTGTCCGCCGCTCTCGGCGACTGACACCCGGGCGACCCCGGCGGGATCGGAACGGCCCCGGACGCGGGTAGGGACGTTCGCGATCCCGCGCAGGGGTGGGACCGGAGGGCGGGGCGGTTCAGTCCGCGTCGGTGGAGGAGCCGAGCAGCTCGCGCACGCGACTCGACACCCGGTGGAACTCCGGCGTCTCCAGCACCTCGGCGTACCCGCGGCGGGCCGGGAGGTCGACCCGGTGCTCCTCCAGGATCCGGCCGGGACGCGGACTCATCACGATGACGCGGCTCGCGAGGTAGACCGCCTCGGCGACCGAGTGCGTCACGAGCAGGACGGTGGTCCCGGTGGCGCTCCAGATGCGGTTCAGCTCCACGTTCATGCGCTCGCGCGTCAGGGCGTCGAGCGCACCGAACGGCTCATCCATGAGCAGCACCCGCGGCTCGTGCAGCAGCGCGCGGCACAGCGAGACGCGCTGCTGCATCCCGCCCGAGAGCTCGTGCGGCAGCGACTTCTCGAAGCCGGTGAGACCGGTCATCTCGATGAGCTCGTCGGCACGGGCCTGGGCCTTGCGCATGTCCATCCCGCGCATCTCGGCCTGGAGGAGGATGTTGCCGCGGACGCTGCGCCATTCGAGGAGCGCCGCGCGCTGGAAGACGTACCCGATGTCCTGCCGGGGACCGCGGACCTCGTCCCCGCGGAGGCGGATGCTGCCGCGGCTGGGAGCGGTGAGTCCCGCCACGGCTTTGAGCAGCGTCGACTTGCCGCATCCGGACGGGCCGGCGATGGAGAGGAACTCGCCCTCCTCCACGCGCAGGTCGACCCCCTCGAGCGCGGTGACCTGACGGCGCTTGGAGGCGAACGTGATCGCCAGATCGGAGACCTCCAGCGCGGGGCCGATGGGCGTGTCCGCCGTGGCGCGCGCCTGCTGATCGTGGGTGAGCATGAGATCCGACCTCACTTCCCGGGGGTGAACGCGTCGTCGTAGTAGGTCTCGACGTCACCGTCGCCGGAGATGAGGCCCGCCTTCGACAGCACCTCGAGCGTGGCCTCCCAGTCCTCGGCAGCATTCGCTCCGGGAACCTGGCCCTCGGTGGCGTCGGTGTGCAGCAGCTCGATGGTCTCCTCCCACTGGTGCAGCAGCACCTTCTGGGACGGCATCTGCGGGTCCTTGCCCTCCATCGCGGCGACCGCGGCCTCCGGGTCCTCCTGCGCGGCCTCGAACGCCTCCGAGGTCGCGGTGACCAGCGCCGCGACGAGTTCCGGGTCGTTCTCGATCGTGTCGTTCGGGGCGATGAGGCCGTTGCTGAAGAAGTTCAGCCCCGCGTCGGAGTAGCGCAGGTACTCGACGTCCTTGCCGCTCTTGTCGGCGATGGTCGGTCCCTGGTCGTGGGCGAACCCGATGAGCCCGTCCACCTGGCCGGAGAGCATCGCGGCGATCTTGCCCGCGGCGTCGAGGTTCTGCTGGGTCACGTCGCCCTCGTCGAGCCCGACCGCCTCGAGGTACATCGGGAACGTCGTGGTCGGAGCGTCGCCGGCGGAGACGGCGATGGTCTTGCCCTTCAGGTCCTCCGGGCCGGAGATGCCGGAGTCAGCGAAGACCTGCACGGCCGACGGCGTCGTCTGGAGGAAGACGCCGACGCTCTTGATCCCGACGCCCTTGTCGATGTTCGCGAGGACGGCGGGGGTGTCGGCCCAGCCGAAGTCGACCTGGCCCTGTCCCACGGCCTGGGCGGTCTTGGTCGAGCCCTGCCCCGCCTTGATCGTGAGGTCGATCCCGTGCTTCTCGAAGATGCCCTGGTCGACCCCGTAGTAGAACGCGGCGTGCTCGCCGTAGGGGTACCAGTTGAGCATGAGCGTGACCGGGGTGAGCGCGTCGGCGTCGTCGCCGCCCTCGCCCGCCGGGGCCGAGGAGCCGCCGCACCCGGAGAGGGCGAGCACCGCCGCGGACGCGAGGGCGATGGAGCTGAGGATGGTGCCTGACTTCTTCATCAGTGCCTTCTTTCGTGGGTGCGAGGGGGTCAGAGTCGGACGGTGGCCGCGGCGACGTCGCGCTTGGACGCGTGCCACGGGATGAGGAAGCGCTCGGCGACCTGGATGATGCCGAAGAGGATCACGCCGAGAAGCGACATGATGATCAGCGCCGCGAAGAGCATCGCGGTGTCGAGGTTGCCGTTGGCCTGCAGGATGACGTAGCCGAGCCCCTCGTTCGCGCCGACGAACTCGCCGACCACCGCGCCGGTCACCGCGAGCGTGGCGGCGACCTTCAGTCCGGACAGAAGCTCGGGGAGAGCGGCGGGCAGTCGCACCTTGAGGAAGGTCTTGAAGCGGCTCGCTCCCATGGTCGACGTGAGCTGGAGGATCTCGGGATCGACGGTGCGCAGACCCGCGAGGCCCGAGATGACGACGGGGAAGAACGCCATGAGCACGGCGACGAGGATCTTGGGCTCGGCGCCGAACCCGAGCCACACGACGAACAGCGGCGCGATCGCGATCTTCGGGATGACCTGGGCGAACAGGATCACCGGGTAGAGCGTCTGCTCCAGGCCGCGGGAGTAGACCATGAGCACCGCCACGAGGACGCCGACGACGACCGCGATGACGAATCCGATCACGGTCTCGTAGGTCGTGACCCAGGTGTTCTGCGCCAGGTAGGCCGCGTTGTCGGTGAAGGCCGCCCAGGTGTCGGCGGGCGACGGGATGATGAACGCCGGCACCCACCCGAGGCTCGTCGAGACCCACCACAGGGCGATGACCGCGAGCACGAAGACGAGCGGGTGCCAGTGGCGGCTCCACCAGCGGACGATGCCCGCGGGCTCGGGTCGGTCGGCGGCCAGCGCCAGGGTCATGGTCGCGTTGGGGGCAGACGACATGTGGTCCTCGACATCTTCGTGAAGGATTCGGGAAAGCGCATTCCCGAGCGGTGTTGCGAGTCTATGCCGCTGGTTCCCTCGTGTCAACGCGCGCGGTTCGTCGAGGCGCGCGGGCTCGGGGATCCCCGACGGGCACGCGGGTCACCGGGAGCGCGCGAGGGCGGCGCCGGCGACGCGGAGCCAGCGGGCGGGGTCCGCGAGGGCGCTCTCCCCCGAGCCGGCGAGGACCGTGAGGGAGACGGTCGCGGCGAAGATCCCGACGTCGGCGTCGGGCGTGATGCGCCCCGCCGCGAGCAGGGGGCGTGCGCCCGCCGCGGCCGCCATCCCCGCGAGGAACGAAGGCACCTTCCCGTCGCCGGACTGGCCGTCGTACGACCCCTCGCCCGTGACCACCACGTCGGCGCCCCGGACGGCGTCGGCGAGGCCGATGAGCTCCGCCACCTCGGCAGCCCCCGGGGCGAGGACAGCACCCCAGCGCACGAGGGCCGCCCCGGTGCCGCCCGCCGCTCCGGCGCCCTGGTGCTCCGCGTCCACGTCCAGCAGCGACGCGAGCCGGGCGAGCGCCGCGTCGACACGGGAGATGTCGCCCGGATCGGCCAGGCCCTTCTGCGGACCGAAGACCGCCGCGGCCCCGCGTGCGCCCGTGAGCGGATTCGTCACATCGGTGAGCACCCGCACCTCGGGAGCCGCCCGCAGGCCGTCGAGGTCGACGGCCGCGACGTCGTCCAGGCCCCGGGCTCCGGGCGCGACCGGGCGTCCCGCGCCGTCGAGGAAGCGGGCGCCCAGAGCGGTGAGCATGCCGATGCCGCCGTCGGTCGACGCGCTGGAGCCGATGCCGAGCACCAGCCGCGAGACGCCGTGGTCGAGCGCGGCGACGGTGGCCTGCCCGAAGCCCGTGGTGTCCGCGTCCCACGGACGCGGTGCGGCGAGCAGCTCGATGCCCGACGTGGAGGCGATGTCGACCACTCCGGTGCCGTGCGGTGCACCGTCGTCGGGCGGCAGGAGGAGCCAGGACGTGTCGTGCGCGTCGCCGGCGGGACCGGTGACGCGCACGGGCATGCGCCGCGCCCCGGGGACGGCCGCCGCGAACGCCGCCACCGTGCCCTCCCCGCCATCGGCCATCGGGCGATGCACGAACTCCGCGTCGGGCTCGACCTCCGCCCACCCCTCGGCGAGTGCCTGCGCCGCCGCAGCCGCGGTGATGCTGCCCTTGAAGCTGTCGGGCGCGAGGACGACCCGGGTCACGCCGCTCCCGGGGTGCTGTCGCGCACGACCACCTCGAGCGCGAGCGGCGGCTGGGTCCAGTCGTCGTCGACGATCGCCCGGAAGGCCTCGTACCCGGCGTCGCTGAGCGGCACCCGGACCGTGGTGAGCGCGGGGGTCACATCCCGGCTGGACGGCACGTCGTCGAAGCCGCACACCGCGATGTCCGCGCCGACCTCGCGCTGCGCCGCACGGATCGCCGCCATCGCACCGATGGCCACCACGTCGCTGATCCCGAACACGACCGTGCCCGTCGGCACGCCCGCATCGAGGGCCGCGGTCATCGCCGCCGCGGCGGACTCGCGTCGGAAGTCGCCGCGGACGGTCTGCGCCACCGCGCCGCCGCCCTCCTCGAAGCCCGCGCGGAACCCGGCGAGGCGGTCGTCCGAGGTGCGCACGCCCTCCGCCGCCCCCACGAGAACGGCCGAGCGGTACCCGAGCTGTGCCATCCGGCGGCCGAGGGCCGTGGCACCGGCGCGGTTGTCGATCTCGACGCGGCGCGCTCCCTCGGCCTCCGCGCCGAAGGCCACGACACGTCCGCCGAGTCGGATGAACTCCGCGAGCTCTCGGGCCGTCTCGGCCTGCCCCTCCTCCTGCGTGCGTGACGCGGCGAGGATGAGGCCCTGCGGCCGCTGCCCGCGCAGAGCCCGCACGATCCGCGCCTCGCGGGCGGGATCGCGCTCCGTGATCGCCACGGTGACGACGAGACCCTGCTCGTCGGCGCCGCGCGCGACGCCCGAGGCGATGAGACCGAAGTAGGGATCGGCGATGTCGGCCACGAGGAGGGCGATCACCGGCGAGCGCCCCCGTGCGGTCGCCTGGGCCGAGACGTTGGCCGTGTAGCCGAGGGTCGCGGCGGCGGCCTCCACCCTCTCGCGGAACGCGGCAGCGACCTTGCGCTCTGACCCGTTGAGCACCCGCGAGGCCGTCGCGAGCGAGACGCCGGCCTCGAGGGCGACGTCGTGCAGGGTGGGCGCCGGACCGCGGGCGTGGCGAGGACGACGCGCGGTC
>NZ_SSDM01000118.1:0-12971 GCF_004794375.1 Microbacterium sp. K35
GACTCGGCCGGCCGGGATGTGGCGGCGACCGCGGACTCGCGCGCGGGAGGCGCCGCGACCGGAGCGGCGGTGTGGGGGGACGGGTGGAGCGATGCGAGCGGATCGATACCCGAGGCGGCCCGTGCCAGCACCTCGTCGAGTTCGAGGTGCGCGAGCCCCGGATCGTCGAGCTCGTCCCACGTGCGCGGCGCCGCGACCCACGGCCGCTCGCGCCCCCGCAGCGAGTACGGCGAGATCGTGGTCTTCTTGGCGTTGTTCTGGCTCCAGTCGAGGAACATGCGCCCGCCGCGGACGGCCTTCGACATCACGCTGGTGGCGAGGTCGGGGTGCTCGTTCTCGATGATGCGGGCGAGCTCCTTCACGACCGCGGAGACCTCGGCGCTTGTCTGTTCCCCTGGCAGGGCGGCGTAGAGGTGGATGCCCTTGCTGCCGCTGGTCACCGGGAGCGGATCGAGCCCCATGCCCTGCAGGAGCACCCGGGCCAGGCGGGCGACCTCGGCGCACTCGGGCAGTCCGACGCCCGGACCGGGATCGAGGTCGAGCACCAGGCGGTCGGGGCGTCCGGGCAGACCGTCCGCCGTGAACCGCCACTGCGGCACGTGCAGCTCGATCGCGGCCACCTGGGCGAGCCACACCAGCGTCGGCACGTCGTCGACCAGCGGATACTCCTTCGGTCCGTCGGAGTGCTGGATGGCCTGGCGGGCGATCCACTCCGGGGCGCCGGGTTCGAGCTGCTTCGTGAAGAACGCGTCGGCCGGGGCCTCTGCGGTCCCCACCCCCTCTACCCAGCGCTTCCGGGTGACGGGGCGACCGTGTAGGAGCGGCAGCAGCTGCGGCGCGATCGCGGTGTAGTAGGCGATGATCTCGCCCTTGGTGGTGCCGGTGGCGGGGTACACGATCTTGTCGAGGTTCGTGACGCGCAGCCGTCGGCCGTCGATCTGCACGACCTGCGCCTCTCCCACCATGGGCCCAGCGTAGTCAAGGGCTGGTCGTGACAGGTGGGGCTGGTGTCTACTGGTGGGATGAGGACCATCTGGAAGGGCGCGCTGACGTTCGGGCTCGTGAACGTCCCGGTCAAGGTGTACTCGGCGACGGAGGACCACGACGTGCCGCTGCATCAGGTGCACGACAAGGACGGCGGGCGCATCCGCTATCAGCGCACGTGCGAGGTGTGCGGCGAGACCGTCGCGTACTCCGACATCGACCGCGCCTACGTGGAGGACGGACAGACGGTCGTGCTCACCAAGGACGACCTCGCGGCCCTCCCGGCGGAGAAGAGCCGGGAGATCGACGTGGTCGAGTTCGTGCCGTCCGACCAGGTCGACCCGCTCACGCTCGACAAGCCCTACTACCTCGAGCCGGATTCGAAGTCGCCCAAGGCGTACGTGCTGCTGCGCAAGACGCTCGAGCAGACCGACCGCACGGCGATCGTGCGCTTCACCCTGCGGCAGAAGACGCGACTCGCGGCGCTGCGCGTGCGGGGCAAGGTGCTGGTGCTGCAGACGCTGCTCTGGTCGGACGAGGTGCGCGAGGCGGAGTTCCCCTCGCTCGACGAGGACGTGCGGATCTCGAAGAAGGAGCTCGAGCTGTCGTCCTCCCTGGTCGACAGCTACTCCGCCGACTTCGACCCCGAGGAGTTCGTCGACGAGTACCAGAAGGAGCTCCGGACCCTGATCGACGCGAAGATCGACGCGGGGGAGACCTTCGATGTCGCGGAGACCTTCGGAGACACCGAGAAGGCGGCGGACGGCGGCGAGGTGATCGACCTCATGGAGGCCCTGCGGGCGAGCGTGGCGCGGTCGAAGGAGAAGCGCGCGAAGAGCGCCGGCTGACGTGCCGGACCCGGTGGACCGGGTCAGTGCTTGCCGTCGCCGTCCAGGTCGGGCGCGCGGTCGAACACCTCGGGATCGAGGGCGAGCTCCTCGGCCTCGCGGTGGTCGGTCACCACATCCTCGCCCGCCGCCGCGGCCTTCTTCGCCTTGTGACGCTCCGTGAGGTAGTGCCACAGCGTGACCGCGGCCGTGCCACCGACGGCGATCAGGAGGATCACGTCGATGTAGTCGACGACGAGGTCGCGCACCCAGGGGATGTACGCGATCAGGTAGCCGACCATCGTGAGTCCGAAGCCCCACAGCATCGCGCCGATGAGGTTGTAGAGGGTGTAGCGCCGCCACGGCATGTGGCCCACGCCGGCCGCGACCGGGGCGAAGGTGCGCACGATGGGGACGAAGCGGGCGAGGATCACGGTGATGCCGCCGAACCGCTCGAAGAAGGCGTTGGTGCGCTCGACGTTCTTCCTGCTGAAGAGGCCGGACTCCTTGCGTTCGAAGATGGCCGGACCGCCCTTGTGGCCGATGTAGTAGCCGACCTCGCCGCCGATGAACGCCGACAGCGCGATGAGGAGCGTGACGACCCAGATGTTCACGCCGAAGACGTTGCTGGTGTGGGTGAGCAGCCCGGCGATGATCAGGAGCGTGTCACCGGGGAGCAGGAAGCCGACCAGGAGCCCGGTCTCGGCGAACACGATGAAGCACACGACGAGCAGTGCCCAGGGCCCTGCCGCGGCGATGATCGTCTGCGGATCCAGCCAGGGGATGAGGGCGGTCGGTGCGTGCAGCATGCTTTCGAGCACGGAAGGAGTCCCGTCGGTCGTGAATTGTCGGCGGTAGTGCGATGAGGGATGCCACAGCACCCGTCGTGCGGAAGGTGGGACTTGAACCCACACGCCGTGAGGCACAGGAACCTAAATCCTGCGTGTCTGCCAATTCCACCACTCCCGCGCGGTGGGTTCAGTCTACTGACCCGGGCCGAGCTCCACTCTGGGGATCGGCCCGCAGTTTCCCGTCTCAGCGGCGCGGATCGCGCTCGAGTCCGACCACCGCGACGACGGCTCCCGCGACCAGGGCGCCGAGCCCGCCCATCGCCATGTCCCCGATCGTGTCCTCGTAGGTGACGAAGATCTCCGTCGTGATGAACGTGCGGCCCGCCCACTCGACCATCTCCCACAGCGCGCTGGCCGCGAGTCCGATGAGCGGGCAGACGACGAGCGGGAGACGCGGGCGGAACGCGGGGGAGCCCTGGGGAGGGACGATGCCGAGGCGCGCGAGCACCACGTAGCCGGTGGCGGCGATCACACCCGTGCAGAGGAAGTGCACCACGAGGTCCCAGCCCGGCAGCGAGCGGTACAGGTCGAACACGTTGCTCACGGCCGCGATCAGCACGATCGCTCCGACCGCGAGGTCGGCTCCCCCGCGCAAGCCGAGCGCACGGGGCAGCATGAGCGCCGGGAGCGCGAACGCCAGCACGCCCGCGTCGGTGGGGGTCGACCAGATCGCCGCGATGATCACGCTCAGCACGCCGATCGCCCGCACGCCGTCGGCCGCGTACTCGGCGACGGTGCGGGGCGGGCGGAGGAAGTCGTCTTTCATGCGCCCTCCCCGAGGGGACCCGGTGCCGGCGGAGCGAGGTCGACCAGGGCCTGAACCGGAAGGTGGTCCGACGGCCAGCCGCCGCCGTGCTGCCGCGGATCGATCCCCGCCCGGACCACGTGCACCTCCGCGGACGCGATGATCGCATCGATGCGTCGGCCGACCCGGGGCGTCCGGTAGTGCGCGAACGTGCCCCACGCCGGCGTCGCCCTGCTGTCTGCCACACGCCAGGTGTCGCGCAGCGCCCCGCCCGCGGTGAGTGCCCGCCACGGCGCCGAGCCCTCGGCCGCGTTGAGGTCTCCGGTGACGACGACCGGAGTCCCCGCCGCGACCGCCGCGGCATGCACCTCTGCGGCCTGCCGCCTCCGCGCCCACGGCGAGAACGCGTCCAGGTGCGTGTTGAGGAGCGTGAACTCGACCCCGCAGCGCCGGTCGCGGAACCGCGCGCCCACGACGACCCGCGGCAGGACGCTCGTCCACGCGATCGAGCCCGGCACCTCGGGACGGTCGGACAGCGCGCGCTGCCATCCGTCGAGCAGCTCGAGCCGCTCCCTGTCGTAGAACACCGGGCATCCCTCGCCGCGGGGACCGGGACGCCGACCGTGGCCGATCGAGCCGTATGCGGGGCCGAGGGCCGCCCGGATCGCACGCGCCTGCGTGGGCAGGGCCTCCTGCACCGCGAGCACATGCGGCCGCTCGGCGCGCAGCATCGCGGCGACGTGGTCCCGGCGGGTGGCCCAGCGGTCGGCCGCCCGCACCGCCAGCACACCGAGGTCGCGGCGCACGTTGACGCTCATGATCAGCAGCTCGGTGTCGCGCGGACGGCCGAGGAGCGGCGCGCTCACGACCGCCACCTCGCCGGAGCGGGGACGCCGAGCCGATGCAGCGTACGGCGCAGGGCCAGCCGCGTCCACCGCACGGGCGGGAAGTCCTCCGGCCAGTGGATCAGCACCGTGCGGACGCCGCGGTGCACGCGGCGGGCGAACGAACGGCCGCTGTGGAAGGGACGCATCGAGATGCCCATCCCCGCCTCGCGCGCCCAGCGGATGCGGTGGCGTTCGCCGAGGTGGAACGCGAGGTCGAGGTCGTCGTGCACCTCGGGGTCGTCGCGGTGCACGCGGTCGCGCACGTCGCGCCACGCCCAGCGCCGGAGCGCGAGGTTCGAGCCGAACAGCGGTGCATGTCCGAGGGCGCTGCCGCACACCAGGGCGTAGGCGAGCAGATACGCGGTCGCGAGCGGGCGGCGCAGCAGTCGCGGTCCGTCGAGGAAGAGCGCGCCCCCGGTCCACGCCGCGACCCCGGGGTCGCGCACGCAGGCCGCGAGCATGACCTCGACCCACTGCCGGTCCGGGATGCAGTCGGCATCGAGACGCAGGAGCACGTCTCCCGACGCGGCGTCGTAGCCGGCTGCGCTCGCCGCGGCCGTGCCGGGCGTCGCGCAGTGGATGAGCCGCACGCCATGAGCGGACGCGACCGCGCCGGACGCGTCGGTGGAGGCGTTGTCGACCACCAGGATCTCGTCCGGGGCGCGCGTCTGCGCGGCGAGCGCCGTGAGGCAGCGGTGCAGTTCGGCGGCGTCGTCCTTGACCGGGATCACCACCGTGACGGTGGGGTCGGGGGTGGCTGGTGTGGCGCGCTGCACGTCGTCTCCTCGCGGCTCGTCGGCCCAGCGTAGGCGGCGGGTGGGACCTGCCGCGACACGGTTGACAGCGCCCGGGGCTGGTCGATAGGGCGGTGTGGATAACTCCGGAGGGGCCGCGGCGATCCTTGTCAGGATGCTCAGGTGATCCATCCCTCCACGGCCATCGCCGAACACGTCCGTCGTCGCCTGCGTGCCGAGGGCGTCGACCCGGCCGACGACCCGGAGCGTGCGAGATCCATCGCGCGCTCGGAGGTGCGGCGCTACGACGATCTCGCGCTGGCGCGCGGGGCGGAGCCCGTGGACGACGAGACCGCGTGCATCAGGGAGGTGCTCGCCGCGGTCGGCGGCTTCGGGGTCCTGCAGCCGCTCCTCGATGCGCCGGACATCGAGGAGATCTGGGTCAACGGCGACGGCGGCGTGCACGTGGCCCGCGGCGGCACATCCGAGCGCACCGGCCTGCGCCTCGACGAGACCGTCGTGCGCGACCTCGTGGAGCGCATGCTGCACTCCTCGGGACGCCGCGTCGACATCGGCCAGCCGTTCGTCGACGCGTCGCTGCCCGACGGCTCTCGGCTGCACGTCGCGATCGCCGACGTGGTGCGCGGCGCGTGGAGCGTGAACATCCGCAAATTCCTCACCGGGCACCGCACGCTGGACGAGCTCGTCGCGCAGGGCTCGCTGCCGCCCGCGACGGCGGCGGAGCTCGCGACCGCCATGCGCGAGGGGGCGACCGTGATCGTGTCCGGGGCGACGCACGCGGGCAAGACGACGATCCTCGGGGCGCTTCTCGCGGCGTGCGCGTCGTCTCAGCGCATCGTCACGGTGGAGGAGACCTTCGAGCTCGCGGTCGGCGGGCCCGACGTGGTGGCGTTGCAAGGACGGCAGCCCAGTCTGGAGGGCACGGGGGAGATCACCCTGCGACGGCTGGTGAAGGAGGCGCTGCGCATGCGCCCGGATCGGCTCGTGGTCGGCGAGGTGCGCGACGCCGAGGCTCTCGACCTCGTCCTGGCGCTCAACACCGGCGTGCCGGGGGCGTGCACGGTGCACGCCAACAGCGCGGTCGAGGCGATCGAGAAGCTCTGCCTGCTGCCCCTGCTCGCCGGACGGAACATCGACCGTGGTTTCATCGCTCCCGCCCTGGCATCCGCGATCGACCTCGTGGTGCACTGCGAGCGGGATCGGGAAGGACGACGCCGCGTCCGCGAGATCCTCGCCCCGTCCGGCGAGGTCCGCGACGGTCGCGTGCAGTGCCGGACGGTGTACGACGCGACCGCGGAAGCGCGGGACCGGGTGGCATCGTTCGCGGACCTCGTCGGGGGAGCACAGGCGTGAGCGTGCTGCTCGGGGCGATGCTGGCGGCGGGCCTGCTCCTGGTGCTCTCGCCGTGGCTCTGGCCGGCGGAGCGCCGGGCGCCGCGTGCGATTGCTCAGGGGCGCCTCACACGGCTCGGGGAGGAGGCCGGTTTTCCCGCGCTTCCCGCCTCGGCGCTGATCGCCGCGATCGCCGCGGCGGCCCTCATCGCCGGATCGATCGTCTGGCTCACGACCGGGGTCACGGTGCTCGCCGCGCTGGCGATCCTCGCGGGAGGGGTCGCCCCCGTCGCCTTCCTGCGCGGCCGAAGGCGGCGGCTGCGGCGACTGCGCCGGCAGCTCTGGCCCGACGTGTGCGATCTGCTGATCGCGTCGATCAGGGTCGGGCTGTCGCTCCCGGACGCGGTGGCGTCGCTCGGCGAGTCCGCACCGCCTGCACTCCGCCCCGCTTTCCGCGCGTTCGCTCGGGACCTGGAAGGCAGTGGCCGGTTCGAGTCGAGCCTCGACCGGCTGAAGGATGCGCTGGCCGACCCGATCGGCGATCGCATCGTCGAGACGCTGCGGATGGCGCGGCAGGTCGGGGGCACCGAGCTGATCGGGGTGCTGCGCGCCCTGTCGGCGTCGGTCAGGGCGGATGCGGCGCTGCGCGGAGAGGTCGAGGCACGGCAGTCGTGGATCCGCGGGGCCGCGGTGCTGGGGGCGGTCGCGCCCTGGGTCATCCTGACGCTGCTGGTGCTGCGACCCGAGGGAGCCAAGGCCTACGGCACCCCCGAGGGGGTGGTGGTGATCTGCGTCGGCGCCGTGGTGTCGGTCGCGGCCTTCCGCATCATGGTCCGCATCGGGCGTCTCCCCGAGCCGCGGCGGTGGTTCGGATGACCGGGATCACGGCGCTCGCGGCCGCGGTCCTGCTGGGAGGCGGTTTCGCGGCCGGGGTCCTCCTTCTGCTCGCGCGGCTGCCTCGGTGGCGGGCGGCATCGCTGATGTCTCGGATCGCCCCCCACGTGCGCGACGTGGTGGACGATGAGCGGCTGCCGGCGACGGCGCTTCCGGGCGTCGGACGCCTCCCCGCGCACCGGGGCTCGCCGGGCGAGCGGGTGCGCGATGCCCTCGAGCGTCTGGTGGGCGACGGCGACGTGCTGCGCAAGCGCCTGGCGCAGGCGGGGTCGGCGCTGAGTCCTGTCGCGTTCCGGGGCAGACAGCTCGCCTGGACGCTGGCGGGCATCACGACCGGTGCGATCGCGGTGATCGTGCTCGTGCTCACCGGTCGCTGGTCGGTGCCGGTCGGTGTGATCCCGCTGCTCGCCGGCACGACGGCCGCGATCGGCTACGACATGCAGCTCTCCGCCCGCGTCAGGGCTCGGCGCACGCGGCTCGCCGACGAACTGCCGACGACCCTCGAGTTCCTGGCGCTGTGCCTCTCGGCCGGCGAGAGCTTCCTCGACGCGGTGCGGCGCGTGGCCGGGGTGGGGTCGGGCGAGCTGACCGGGGAACTGCGCCGCGTCGTGTTGGAGGTGGGGACCGGGTCGACGCTCGCGGAGGGGCTGGGCGATATGGCCGCACGGCTGGAGCTGCCCGGCCTCTCGCGCGCGGTGGACCAGATCGTCGCCGCACTGGAGCACGGAGCACCGCTGGCCGCCGTGTTGCACGCCCAGGCCGGCGACGCGCGGGAGGAGGCCAAGCGCACCCTCATCGAGCAGGCCGGGCGCAAGGAGATCCTGATGCTCCTGCCGCTGGTCTTCCTGATCCTGCCGCTGTCGGTGGTGTTCGCGATCTATCCCGGGCTGTTCATCCTGCGGCTCGGCCTCGGTTGACGCGCCGGGCGCAGGGCCTGTGGATAACCGCGGACGCGGGTGGGCGCTCCCGGGCAGACTGACGGCATGATCACACGCCTGCGTTCTCCGCTCCGTGCCCTCGCCGACGACGAGAGGGGAGACGTCCCCGGCTGGGTGCTCGTGACACTCATGACGGCGGGGTTGGTCGTGGTGATCTGGGCCGTCGCGGGGCCCGCGCTGACCTCGCTGTTCGAGCAGGCGATCCAGCGGGTGTCGGGTCTCTGACGTGCCCCTCCGTGCGGCCGTGATCGATGACCGCGGGTCGAACCCGGTGGAGTTCGTCCTGGTCGGCACGCTCCTCACCGCCCTCACCCTCGCGGTGCTGCAGTTGGCGCTCGCGGTCTACGTGCGCAATGTGGTGCACGACGCGGCGGTGGAGGGTGCCTACTACGCGGCCCTCGCAGACGTCTCGCTCGGCGAGGGGAAGCAGCGCACGCAGGACGTGATCACCCGCGCGATCGGCCCCGCCTACGCGGAGGACGTCGCCGTCGGGACGTCGCGCGTCGCCGGCCGGGAGTCGGTCGACGTGCGGGTGCGGACCAGCCTGCCGGTGTTCGGCCTGATCGGCGTGCCGTATGGGCTGCAGGTCGAGGCTCACGCACCGGCGGAGTCGTTCGATGCGGGATGATCGCGGCTCGAGCTCCCTGGAGTTCATCGCCGCCGGGGTTCTGATGCTCGTGCCGCTGCTGTATCTGGTGATCGTGCTGGGCTCCGTTCAGGAGCAGACGCTGGGGGTCGAGGCCGCCGCGCGGCACGCGGCGCGCGTGATCGCGACCGCTCCCGACGCGAGGACGGCCGCCTCCCAGGGCGATGCGGTGCTGTCGAGCATCGCATCGCAGTACGGCATCGACGACGACGACGTGCAGTTGACCGTGAGGTGTCGTCCGGAGGGTGTTCCGTGCCCCTCCGCCGGTGCGACCGTCACGGTCTCGGTCGCCACCAGCGCCCGCCTGCCGTTCGTGCCCGCGGTCTTGGGCCTGGACAGAGCCGTGTCGGTGCCGATCGAGGCCGTGTCGGCGCAGAAGGTGTCGCGTCAGTGGGGTGCCGAGTGAAGGCGGGGGACGCCGCCCGAGGCACGGACGCGGAGGAGGGGAGCGTGCTGCTGCTTGTGCTCGGCTACGTGCTGCTCGCGCTCGCCGTGATCTTCGTGTGCGCCTGCGCGACCGACCTGTACATCGCCCAGAAGCGCCTGGACGCCCTCGCCGATGCGGCCGCGCTCGCCGGAACCGACGGCTTCGTCCTCACGGTGCAGGGGGAGACGCCGCGCGCGGAACTCACGGACGAGGCGGTGGCGGCGCAGGCCCGGCCGCTCGTCGAAGGTGCGGGCGGGGAGGAGGTGCTGGTGTCGGCGACCTCCCCGGACGGGGCTTCGGCCCGCGTGACCGTTCGCACGGCGTGGCATCCACCGCTCGTGTCGCCGTTCGTGCCGGAGGGTCTCACGCTGCAGGCGACCGCGACGAGCCGCACCGCCCTGCGGTGACCGGCCGGGGCCTCAGGCCTCCGCGGGCGGATCCGGACGGGGGACGAAGCGGGGGATCCACCGCAGGAACCCGGCAGCGCCGAGCAGTCCGATCACGCCGATGGCGCCCGCGGCGACGGAGAGCGTCGACACCGCGGTGATGGCGGAGACGAGCAGCGGGGCGACGGCGCCGCCGGCATCGGTCAGCGTGCGCCAGGACCCGAGGAAGGCGGCGGGCTCGCGCTCCGGGGCGACGTCGGCGCCGAGCGTGAGCAGGATGCCGCTGGAGAGCCCGTTGCCCACGCCCAGGACGGCGGCGAACATCCCGAACCACAGCACCGCGGCATCCCCGTCGTGGGTGAAGGCCAGGGCGAGGAACCCGACACCCATGAGCAGCATCGCCGGCATGGCCGCCCACAGCCGCCCGAACCGGTCCATCACCTGCCCGCTCGCGTAGAAGAGGGCGAAGTCGATCGCGCCCGAGACCCCGACGACCAGCGCGATCGTCGACGCGTCGAGCCCCAGCGACAGGCCCCACAGCGGCAGGACCACCTGCCGGGCGGAGCGGACGGCGGACAGAGACGCGGCGGCGAGACCGAGCCGTGACAGCAGTCGTCGCTGCCGCCACATGGTCTGGAAGATGCCCGCGCGCTCGATCGTCGGGATCGAGCCGCTCACGGCCTCTCCGCTGTCCTCCACGAAACGCTCGGTCGAACGTACGGGCGGGATCGTCGCCTCCGGGTCCGGCCCGAACAGCACGAGCAGCACCATCACCACGAGGCAGACGGCGAAGAACCAGATCGCCGCGGACTCGCTGCCGAACAGCTGCAGAAGCCCCGCGGTGACGAACGGGCCGATGAAGATGCCCAGACGGAAGCTGCCGCCCAACAGGGACAGCGAGCGCGCACGGAACGGCAGGGGAACGCGCGTGGTCATGAACGCGTGCCGCGCCAGCCCGAACGCGGCCGCGCACAGCCCGAGCACGAACACGGAGGCCGCGAGCACGCCGAGCGACGGCGCGAACAGCATGCCCGCTCCGGACAGCAGCGCCGCCGTTCCGGCGATCACCATCGTGTATCGCTCGCCGATGCGGCCCACGGCCCAGCCGGCCGGGAGGTTCCCGCAGAGCTGTCCCACCACGAGCGCCGACGCGACCAGCGCCGCCGTCGCCACGTCCGCACCCATCGACGCGGCGATCACCGGGATCAGGGGGATGACCGCCCCCTCGCCGAGGGCGAAGAGGACGGTGGGCAGATACACCATCGGTCCGAACTGACGAAGGACCGTGGATGCGCTGCTCACCCTGCTCACGCTACTCCCGCGCGGGAGCAGCACCCGACGACGGCGTCCCCGCGGGCGCGGGCGGCACGTTAGGCTGAGGTGTCATGCTCGAACTAGATCTCTCCGCCGAAATCCAGGCGCTCAGGCACACCTTCGGCGACATCAGCGAGGTCGTCGATGTCAACCGTCTGCGCGAGGACATCGCGCGACTCAGCGAGGAGGCCGGTGCGCCCGACCTCTGGGACGACACCGAGAACGCGCAGAAGGTGACGAGTGCGCTGAGCCACCGTCAGTCCGAGCTCGCGCGCATCACCGGCATCGCCCAGCGCCTCGACGACCTCGAGGTGCTCGTCGACCTGGCCAACGAGATGGGCGACGAGGACTCCGCCATCGAGGCGCGCAACGAGCTCGGCACCCTGACCGACCTCATCAACCAGCTCGAGGTGCAGACGCTCCTCGACGGCGAGTACGACGAGCGCAGCGCGATCGTCACGATCCGCTCCGGGGCGGGTGGCGACGACGCCACCGACTTCGCGGAGATGCTCATGCGCATGTACCTGCGGTGGGCTGAGCGGCACAAGTACCCCGTCAAGGTGATGGACACCTCGTACGCCGAGGGTGCGGGCATCAAGTCGGCGACCTTCGAGATCGATGCCCCCTACGCGTTCGGCACGATCTCCGTCGAGGCCGGCACGCACCGCCTCGCGCGCATCAGCCCCTTCGGCTCGGCCGACAAGCGGCAGACGTCGTTCGCCGCCGTCGAGGTGATCCCGCTGATGGAGGAGGCCACCGAGGTCGACATCCCGGAGAACGACATCCGCGTCGACGTGTTCCGCTCCTCGGGCCCGGGTGGGCAGTCGGTCAACACGACCGACTCCGCCGTGCGCATCACGCACCTCCCGACCGGCATCGTCGTGTCGATGCAGAACGAGAAGTCGCAGATCCAGAACCGGGCAGCCGCCATGCGCGTGCTGCAGAACCGCCTGCTGCTGCTGCAGAAGGAGCAGGAAGCGGCGAAGAAGAAGGAGCTGGCGGGCAACATCACCGCGAGCTGGGGCGACCAGATGCGCTCCTACTTCCTCTACGGCCAGCAGCTGGTGAAGGACCTCCGCACGGGGCAGGAGTCGGGTAACCCCGCCGCGGTGTTCGACGGCGACCTCGACGACTTCATCTCCGCCGGCATCCGCTGGCGCAAGCGCCGCGACGACGACGACTGACGCACGAAGGCCCCGGATCGCTCCGGGGCCTTCGTCGTGTGCGGCGGTCAGCGAGCGGCGCCGCGCAGCGTGCCGGTCACATCGTCGTAGCTGTAGGCGATGCACTGGATCGCGCGGTCGCCCGCACGGGTCCATGACGCCTTCGTGGGCTGGTAGCTGTAGAAGTCCAGCTCCGACTGCTCGTACGGGACGCCGACGAATCCCTCGAACTGCGCCAGGCAGCCGTCCCACGCCTCGTCGAGCAGTGCGCTCTCGCCGGGGAAGGTCTGGTCGTCGACCTCATAGATGAAGTACACCTCGTCGGTGTGCGGCTGATCGCACGGCACGACCGGGAGCTCGAAGATCGTGTCCTCGCCGGTGTAGTCCACGTAGGGGAGGCAATCGCCCACCTCGAGGTCTTCGAACGCGACCATCTCGGCGCCGTCGATCGTCGACGGGTCGACGGGCGAACCGGACTCCGTCGCCGGCGCGCTCGGCGACGGCACCGGGTCTCCGGACGCCTCGACCGACGTGAGCCCGACCGCGATCAGGGCGACCGCGCCCGCGAGGGTCGAGCCGAGCACGGCTACGGCGAGCCCGGCGATGCCCGGCCACTTCGTTCCCCGCAGGAACAGCGAGACGAGCGACACGACGAAGCCGGCAGCCACGACGACCCATCCGATCGGCGCCGTGAGGGGCACGCACGCGAGCACGACCCCGACCAGCGCGACCGCGAACCCGACCAGGCCGGGGATCGACGGACGCCGCGCGGTCGTGCTCGATGCGGCGGTCGGTGCGCCCGGGGAGCCGGGGCCCGGTGGCA
>NZ_SSDM01000119.1:0-6352 GCF_004794375.1 Microbacterium sp. K35
GACGCGGTCGCCCTCGCGACGCCCTCCGCGCTGGTGCGCGTGCCGTTCGACGGCGGAGAACCCGAGGAGACCTCGGCGGGAGCCGACGGCACGGCCGCGGCCCCCGTGTGGCTCCGCGGCTGCACGTATGGCGCGTGGGCGGGCTCGGCCACGTTCATCCGCGAGTGCCCGGGCGATGGCAACGACGTCAACGCCCCCATCGACGGCGCGGAGGACTCGTCGAGCCTCACGTTCCGCGTCAACCGCGACGTGATCATCCTCAACGACGCGGTCGGCGGCGCCGCCTGGCTCGCGAACGAGAGCCTGCAGCGCGTCGACAACTGGAACGACCTGACCCCGCCCGAGGGCGAGACCGAGAACCAGGACGACTCCACGGAGGAGACGGTCGAGACCACGCTGCCCGAGCGCAGCGAGGAGAACACCCCGCCCATCGCGGAAGACGACTCCTACGGCGTGCGACCGGGCGCGACCACGCTGCTGCCGGTGCTCGACAACGACAACGACCCCGACGGCGACGTCCTGGTCGCCGCGCTGGCCGAGGCGCAGCCGGGCATCGGCACGGTGCAGCCCATCAACAACGGCGGGGCGCTGCAGATCGCGGTCGACGAGAAGGCGTCGGGCACGGCCAGCTTCACGTACGAGGTCGACGACGGCCGCAAGGGCAAGGACACCGCGGTCGTCACCCTGACCGTGCGCGACTGGAGCGAGAACGCCGCGCCGGAGCCCAAGCGGAAGACCTCGCTGGCGGTGGAGACCGGCGGCACGATCTCGTACAACATCCTCCCCGACTGGATCGACCCCGACGGCGACGACATCTACCTCAAGGAGGTCATCCCCGCGCCGGGCGACGAGGTCGACTTCAGCCGCGACGGGCAGATGACGTACAAGGCGACCGCGAGCCTGCAGGGCCGCAAGGACGTGATGGTGACGGTCGCCGATGCGACCGGCGAGTCCACGTCCGCCACGATCGCGCTCGACGTGCGCCCGCAGGGCTCGACCAACCCGAAGACCAACGCCGACCACGTGGTGACCCGCGCGGGGGAGCAGATCACGGTCGCCCCGCTCACGAACGACACCAGCACGAGCCGGGAGCAGCTGCGCCTGAGCCGCGTGCTCGACACCGCGGGCGCCACGATCCAGCCCGACTTCCCCAACAAGACCTTCACGTTCCTGGCCCAGAACCCGGGCGTCTACTACGTGCAGTACCAGGTGACGACGGGGCCGAAGAACGGCGAGGGGCTCGTGCGCGTCGACGTGATGCCCGAGTCCGAGACCGACCTGCCGCCGGTCGCCGTGCGCGACGTGGCACTGCTGCCCACCGGCGGCGACGTGCTGCTGGGCGTGCTCAACAACGACACCGACCCCGCCGGCGGCATCCTCGTGGTGCAGTCCGTGTCGATGGACCCCAGCACGGGCATCTCGGTGTCGGTGCTGAACCACGAGACCCTGCGCATCACCGACCAGGGCGCGCTCGACGAGCCGGTGCGCATCGGCTACCGCATCTCGAACGGCTCGAAGTCGGCCGACGGCGAGGTCGTGGTCATCCCGATCCCCGCGCCGGACGAGATCCTGCCCCCGATCGCCAACCCCGACACGGCGACTGTGCGCGCGGGCGACGTCGTGACGATCCCCGTGCTCGACAACGACTCCCACCCGAGCGACGACGTGATGCACGTCGAGCCGGAGCTGGTCGAGACGGTCGACCCGGAGGACGGCGAGGCCTTCGTGTCGCAGGACGAGGTGCGCTTCAAGGCGGGCACCGAGCCGAAGACCGTCTACCTCACGTACGAGGTGGCCGACTCGCGTCAGCAGAAGGCCGCCGGCTACGTCACGATCCAGATCCTCCCGGTGGACGTGGAGAAGAACGCCGCCCCGCGTCCGCAGGACCTCACGGCCCGTGCGCTCGCCGGCAGCGAGGTGAACATCGCGGTGCCGCTCGACGGCATCGACGCCGACGGCGACTCGGTCGAGCTGCTGGGCATCGATTCGAGCCCGCGCAAGGGCCGCATCACGACCGTCGGACCCAACTACTTCACCTACGAGGCCGGCTCCGAGTCGTCGGGGGTGGACACGTTCACCTACCGGGTGCGCGACCGCCTGGGCAAGGAGGGCGTCGCGACGATCCGCGTGGGCGTCGCTCCGGCCGAGCAGATCAACCAGCCCCCGTACGCCGTGAAGGACGCCGTGGTCGTGCGGCCCGGCCGCGAGATCGCCGTCCCGGTGCTGGCCAACGACTCCGACCCCGAGGGCGACAAGGTCTCGCTCGTGAAGGACGGGCTCGAGGTGCCGGAGGGCCTGGAGGGCCGCGTCTCGGGCGACCGCGTGATCGTGAAGGTGCCCGACCGTGAGATGGAGACGTCGCTGCAGTACACGGTGAGCGACGCCCGCGGCGCTACGGCCACCGCGACCCTGCAGATCACGGTCGACGAGGACGTGCCGCTGCAGGCGCCCGTCGCCCGCGACGACCGGCTCCAGCCGTCTGACCTGAAGGACGGCGGGCTCTCGGCCGACCTCGAGATCCTCAAGAACGACGAAGACCCGGACGGCACCAAGGACCGGCTCGACGTGGAGGTGGGCGCGGGCGGCACGCTGCTGGAGAACGGCAAGGTGCGCGTCACCGTCACCGACGAGCTGCAGCTGATCCGCTACACCCTCACAGACCCGGACGGCCTCCAGGCGTCCGCGTTCATCTTCGTGCCGTCGCGCGACGGCCTGCGCCCGACCCTCACCTCCACCAAGCCGGTCGAGGTCGTCAGCGGCGAGACCAAGGACCTGCCCCTGTCGGAGTACGTCACGGTCGCGGGCGGCGGCGACGTGCGCATCACCGAGAAGGCGAAGATCAGCGCCAACAACGCGGACGGCTCGGACCTGCTCAAGGACGCGAGCACCCTGGTCTACACCTCGGCACCCGGCTACTTCGGCCCCGACGCGCTCACGTTCGAGGTGACCGACGGCGACGGACCGGACGACCCCGAGGGGCGCAAGGCCACGCTGAGCATCCCGATCAACGTGCTGCCGCCGGAGAACCAGCAGCCCACGTTCATCGGCGGTCAGGTCAACGTCGCCCCGGGTGAGGACGCGACCCCGCTCGACCTCGCCGCCCTCACCGACGACCCCGACCCGGAGGACGAGGGCAAGCACGAGTACTCCCTCGTCGGCGGAGACGGCAAGGGCATCTCGGCGCGCATCGACGGCGACCGGCTGCTGGTCGAGGCGTCGTCGAACGCCAAGAAGGGCACCAGCGCCTCGCTCACGATCCGCGTGTCCGACGGCGAGACCGAGCCGATCGAGGGCACCGTGACCGCGACCGTCACGGCCTCCACACGGGCGATGCCCGCCGCCAACACTGACACGATCTCCGAGGCCGACGCCGGGAAGACCATCACGGTGCCGGCGCTCGCGAACGACTTCAACCCGTTCCCGGAGACCCCGCTGAAGATCGTCGGCGCGGTGACCGAGTCGGGTCGCGGTGAGGCCTCGTTCACCGAGGACGAGGTGCGCGTGACCCCGGCCGAGGGCTTCGTCGGCACGCTGGTGGTGCGCTACCGCGTGCAGGACGCGACGGAAGACGTGGACCGCGAGGTGAACGGACAGATCGTGGTCACGGTGCAGGACGTACCGGCGGCCCCGGGCACCCCGGTCGTGACGAGCGTGCAGGACCGCACCGTGGTGGTGTCGTACTCGGCCCCGTCGAACAACGGCGCCGAGATCACGAAGTACACCGTGAAGTCGGTCGGCGGCGGCGCGTACTCGAAGGAGTGCGCCTCCACCACCTGCACGCTGGACGGCCTGACCAACAACGTCGAGTACACGTTCCAGGTGACCGCGACGAACCGCGTCGGCGAGTCCGAGCCGTCGGGCGTCTCCGAGGTCGCGCGTCCCGACGCCCGGCCGGACACCCCGAACCCGCCGACCCTCGACTTCGGCGACAAGTCGCTCAAGGTCGCGTGGACGACGCCGACGACCCCCGGCTCTCCCGTCGAGCGGTACACGCTCGAGATCTCCCCCGCGCCGCCCTCCGGCATCACGCAGAAGGAGGCCACGGGCAACTCGCTCACGTGGGAGGGGCTGGAGAACGGCTCGAACTACCAGGTGCGCGTGCAGGCGCACAACCGCGCCCCCGACCCGTCGAGCTGGAGCGGCTGGTCGGCCTCCGAGATCCCCGCGGGACCCCCGCTCGCGGCCGGCGCTCCCTCCACGAAGGAGCTCGAGCCGGTGTCGGGCCAGGCGCAGATGCTCGTGAGCTGGAACCCGCCGGACAAGAACGGCGACGCGATCCGCGGGTACGAGCTCCAGGTGATCTCCGGCGGCCAGACGGTCCGCACCCTCACGCCGGGCGCGCAGGCGAACAGCCAGGCCGTGACCGTGCCGACGTCGGAGTCCGCGTACACGTACCGCATCCGCGCCTACAACAAGGCCGGCTGGGGCGAGTGGAGTGCGCCGTCGGCCCCGCGCCGCGGTGTGATCGCGCCCGGAGCGCCGACCAGCCTGACGGTCACGGCCGAGCTCGACAGGGCGCTCGACATCTCCTACCGCCAGGGCTCGCGCAACGGCGCCAAGGAGAGCGAGGTCACGTACCAGTACCGGCTCAACGGCGGCAACTGGAACACCCTCTCCGGCACCCGCATCGGCGGTCTCACGAACGGCCAGAACTACCGCATCGAGGTGCGGGCGGTCGCGACCGTCGACGGCGTCACGTACGCCGGGGCCGTGTCGAACTCCGCGACAGGGAACCCGTACGGTGCACCGCGCCAACCCGCCGTGGACGCCATCGGCGGCGCGACCCAGGTGGAGCTGCGGTGGAACGCCAGCGGCTCCCCGAACGGCCGCGACATCAAGGTCGTGCAGATCAGCATCGACAACGGCGGCTGGGAGAACGTCGGCATCTCCGGTTCGCGCACGGTCGGCAACGGCTACAACCAGGGCCACAGCATTCGCGTGCGTGCGCAGGACGCCGCGGGGCAGTGGACACCCGAGAACTCGGCATCGGCGAGCTCCGGCCCGCCGCCCGCGCCGCGCGCCTGGGTCAGCCGAGGCACCGCCGGCTACTGGCCGGGGCAGTGCACCGACGGCACGTGCGCCAAGTTCGTCGTCAACACCCAGAACTTCCCCGCCGGCACCTACCAGGTGTGGTGCAACAGCAACGCGCCCACCGCGGGACCGCGGTTCGCCGGCGGCAGCAGCTGGTACATCCCCGCCAACGGCGCGGTCGAGCTCGGCTGCTTCCACGGTGCGGGCGGCCGCGGCTACGAGGTGTGGGTCACGATCGGCGGCACCGACTACGAACGACGCCCCTGGTAGCGGGCACCCCTTCCCCCGAGAGAGCACAGGACAACCCATGACAATGACCCCCGAGCAGGCCGCCTGGTTCCACGGCACCTTCACGCGCCTGGTGGAGAACGTCGACAAGGCGGTGCAGGGCAAGCGCGAGATCGTCGGGCTCGTGCTCGCCTCGATGCTGGCCGAGGGCCACGTGCTGCTGGAGGATGCCCCCGGCACCGGCAAGACGAGCCTCGCGAAGGCGCTCGCCGCGACCGTGCAGGGCACCAGTGCGCGTATCCAGTTCACGCCCGACCTGCTGCCCTCCGACGTGACCGGTGTGACGATCTACGACCAGCAGTCGCACCGCTTCGAGTTCCACAAGGGCCCGATCTTCGCGTCGATCGTGCTCGCCGACGAGATCAACCGCGCCTCGCCGAAGACCCAGTCCGCGCTGCTGGAGGTCATGGAGGAGTCGCGGGTCACGGTCGACGGCGTGACGCACGAGACGGGCCGCCCGTTCCTCGTGATCGCCACGCAGAACCCGGTCGAGCAGGCGGGAACGTACAAGCTGCCGGAGGCGCAGCTCGACCGCTTCCTGATCAAGACCTCGATCGGATACCCCGACCTCGCGGTGACCGAGAGCATCCTCGCCGGGGCGTCGGACCGCAACCCGTCGGCCGGGCTGTCGGCCATCATCACCACGAGCGCCGTGGCCGACATGGCCGACCTGGCCGCGACCGTGCACGTCGAGCCCGCGGTGCTGCGGTATGTGGCCGAGCTCGCCGAGGCCACCCGTGCCGACGGCGCGATCCGGCTCGGCGTCTCGGTGCGCGGTGCGATCGCCATGGTCCGCATCGCCAAGGTGTGGGCGGCGGCGCAGGGCCGCCACTACGTGCTGCCCGACGACATCAAGGCGCTCGCCCGCCCCGTGTGGCAGCACCGTCTGCTGCTCGACGCCGAGGCCGAGTTCGCCGGCACCAGCAGCGACACCGTGATCGCCCGCGTGCTCGACGGCGTCGCAGCCCCCCAGGCCCGAGCGGCGGCCTGATGACGGCGGAGGCTCTGCAGGCGCCGCCCGCGCCGGCCGACC
>NZ_SSDM01000120.1:0-6552 GCF_004794375.1 Microbacterium sp. K35
CCCCCGCCGCATCAGGTGCTCGGCGACCTCGCGCGCGGGCCGGGGGAGTCGCACCCAGAGGCTCAGCCCGTCTGGCGCGGCGGCGGCGATGCCGTGCGCGCGCAGGCGCGCCGCGAACGCGGCGTTGCGCTCCGCGTAGTGCGCACCGGCGGTCGCGACGGTGGTCATCGCATCCTCGTCGGTCAGCTGTGCCAGGGCGAGGCGCTGCAGCAGGTGGCTCACCCAGGTGGTGCCCGGGCTGAGTCGCATCGCGAGACGTTCCGCGGTGTCGGGGTCGGTCGCCGCGATCGCGAGGCACATGTCGGGTCCGAGGAACTTCGACACCGAGCGCACGAGGGCGAAGCGCCGATGGTCCTCGCTGATCAAGGACTCGTACGGGCGCTGCGACAGCAGCGAGAAGTGGTCGTCCTCGATGATCAGGACGTACGGGTGATCGGCGAGGACACCGCGCAGCTCGGCGGCGCGCTGGGCCGTGAGACCCACGCCGGTGGGGTTCTGCGCCCGCGGTGTGCAGATCACGGCCCGCACGCCGGCGTCGAGAGCCGCCCGTAGTCCGTCGACCGTCATGCCCTGGTCGTCGACGGGGACCGGGACGGCCCGATAGCCGCCGAGCCGCACCGTGTGGATGCTGGCGAGGAAGCACGGATCCTCGAGCGCCACGGCGTCGTCGCGCATGAGCGCTTGGGCGAGCAGGCGCTCCACCGCATCGACCGCTCCGCTCGTCACGGTGATCCGGAAGTCCGCGTCCGGGAGGTCGGCCGCCATCCACCGGCGCGCCCACTCCTCCAGCCCCGGGTCGATCACGGGTTCGCCGTAGAGCACGGGACGGCTCGCGATCGTCATCAGCGCGGCCGACGGGTCGGGGATGCGTGCGGGGTCGGGGTTGCCGGTGCCGATGTCGCGGAGCACGGTGTCGGCCGCGTAGCCCTCCTGTGCCACGGCCTCGATCCCCGCGACCGTGGTGCCGGCGCGTCCGCGCGACAGGACGAGTCCCGCCTGGGCGAGCTGGCGGTACGCGGCGACGGCGGTGTTGCGGTTGACGCCCAGGGTGGCGGCGAGCTCGCGCACCGGCGGGAGGAGGGCTCCGGGAAGCAGGATCCCGCGGTCGCGCAGGGCGCGCACGCTGTCGGCGATCTCCGCCGCGGTGCTGCCTGTGATCCGGTCGCTCATGATCCTCCTCCGCGATTCTAGGTGGGATCGGACAGTGCTACGTTTGATCTAGATCAAACCCGATTACGGATCATCCGACAGGAGCTCCCCATGTCCGAGCAGAACACCACCGGATCGTCGCGCGTCAAGCGCGGTCTCGCCGAGATGCTCAAGGGCGGCGTCATCATGGACGTCGTGACCGCCGAGCAGGCGAAGATCGCCGAGGACGCGGGCGCCGTCGCCGTCATGGCGCTCGAGCGCGTGCCGGCCGACATCCGCGCGCAGGGCGGCGTCTCGCGCATGAGCGACCCGGACATGATCGACAGCATCATCGATGCCGTGTCGATCCCGGTGATGGCGAAGGCGCGCATCGGTCACTTCGTCGAGGCGCAGGTGCTGCAGGAGCTCGGTGTCGACTACATCGACGAGTCCGAGGTGCTCTCGCCGGCCGACTACGTGAACCACATCGACAAGTTCGGCTTCACGGTGCCCTTCGTGTGCGGCGCCACGAACCTCGGCGAAGCGCTGCGACGCATCAACGAGGGGGCGGCGATGATCCGCTCGAAGGGCGAGGCCGGAACGGGCGACGTGTCCGAGGCGATGAAGCACATCCGCAAGATCCGCGGGGAGATCGCTGCGCTCACGGCTCTCCCGAAGGACGAGCTGTTCGTCGCCGCGAAGGAGCTGCAGGCGCCGTACGAGCTGGTCGCCGAGATCGCCGAGACGGGCACGCTCCCCGTCGTGCTGTTCGTGGCCGGCGGCGTCGCGACCCCCGCGGACGCCGCGATGATGATGCAGCTCGGGGCGGACGGCGTGTTCGTCGGCTCCGGCATCTTCAAGTCGGGCAACCCCGCCGAGCGCGCGAAGGCGATCGTGAAGGCCACGACGTTCTTCGACGACCCGAAGGTGATCGCCGAGGTGTCCCGCGGGCTCGGCGAGGCGATGGTCGGCATCAACGTCAGCGACCTGCCGGCGCCGCACCGGCTCGCCGAGCGTGGCTGGTAGCCCGCGGGTCGGCGTGCTCGCGCTGCAGGGCGATGTGCGCGAGCACGCCGCCCTGCTCACCCGTCTCGGCGCCCAGGTGGAGCTCGTCCGGCGCCCGGAGGAGCTGGCCGCCGTGAACGGCCTGGTGATCCCGGGTGGCGAGTCCACCGTGATCGACAAGCTGTCGCGCACGTTCGGGATGCAGGAGCCGATCCGCGACGCGATCGCCGCCGGGCTCCCGGTGCTCGGCACGTGCGCGGGGCTGATCATGCTGGCCGACACGGTCGTCGACGCGATCGAGGGCCAGCAGTCGTTCGGAGGGCTCGACGCGGTGGTCAGGCGGAACGCGTTCGGCCGTCAGGTGGAGTCGTTCGAGGCGCAGCTCGACGTGGCGGCCTTCGGTGCACCGCCGGTGTCGGCGGCGTTCATCCGCGGACCGGTCGTCGAGTCGATCGGTCCTCGTGCGACCCCGCTCGCGGCGCTACCGGACGGCCGCGTGGTGGCGGTGGAGCAGGGAGCGCTGCTGGGCCTGAGCTTCCACCCGGAGATCTCCGGCGAGACCCGCTTCCACGAGCGCTTCCTCGCCCGCGTCGAAGGCGGCCACTCCGTCGCCGCCGCCTGACCGCCGGAGGCGTCGTCACACCAGGGCGGCCAGCCACCGCAGCGCGGGACCGGCTTGCGCCCGCTGGAAGGCGCGCAAGCCGGGGAGCTGCGGAATCTCCGGCCTGCTCTGTTCGGCCCAGAGGTACGAGGCGAAGCCCGCGATGACCGGCAGCAGGTCCCTCGGAGGGGGAGCGCCGTGCTCCTCGAACACCGGGTAGGCCTGCGTGCAGGTCGGTCCGCCGCTCGCCTCGATGCTCGGCAGCACGCAGGGGAGGTCAACCCATGCGGCCCCGCGGCGCGCATGCGGCCAGTCGAGCAGGTGGGCGCGACCGTCGGCGATGAGGATGTTGTCGGCCCGGACGTCGTCGTGGACGAGGACATCTCCGCGCACGGCCCCCGCGAACTCCGCCTCCAGTTCACGCAGACGGGGCAGCGAATCCCGGACCGGCGGGGGCAGAGCGCCGCGGAGGTCGGGGGTGGCGGCGATCTCCTGCCAGCGCGTGAAACCCGGGACCATGCTCTCGTCCGCGGCCGTCAGGGTTCTCGGTGCCGGCGTGGTGCCGACGACGGCGAGGGCGTCCGCCACCGCGTGCAGGTCATCCGCTGTCCACGGGCGCCCCGGATGGCGGCCGTCGATCGCCTCGACGACCAGCACGGCACCGATGTCGTCCTGCACCGTCCCCAGCACTCGGGGCGCGACGCCCGAAGGGAGGGTCGACAGCGTGACGATCTCCTGGCGGAGCAGGCGCATCGAGTCGGCGTGCCAGTCCGCGCCCGCGGCCTTCACGAAAGCCCGACCGCCGGTCGTGACCACGGTGCCCGCCTACGTGGCGCTGAAGCCGCCGTGCGCGGGGGCGTCGGAGATGTACTCTCCGCCGATCACGTCCAGCGCCGCGGCGCGGAGGCTCTCGGGCAGTGAGGTCCACGCGGGGCGGAGGCGGTCGGCTCCTGCGGTCACACCCTGCTCCTCTCGCGCGCGATCAACGACGGCCTCGACCGTAGCAGGCGGGCGAGTCGGGTCAGGGGAGAAGGGTGCGGATGGCGTGCACCGTGCGGTCGATGTCGTCCGCGGTCGTCGCCCACGACGACATCGAGCAGCGCAGCGCGGCTCGCCCCCGCCATTCCGCTCCGGTGACGACGGCCGTGCCGTCGACCAGGATCGCGGCACCGAGCTCGCGGGTCGCTTGGTCCGTGTCGAGCCGGAACATCACCTGGGTGTAGTCGACGTCGTTGATCACCTCGATCGCGTCGAGCCCGCGCAGGCCGGAGGCCATGCGCACGGCGTTGTCGTGGAGGCGGTCGACGAGATCGGCGACCCCGGAACGCCCGAGGCTGCGCAGCGCCGCGTACGCCGGCACCCCGCGGGCGCGGCGCGACAGCTCCGGCGTCACATCCCACGGGTCGAGGCCGGAGTAGACGAGGTAGTCGCCGCCGGTGCGGAACGCCGCGATCGAATCGGCGGGATCGCGGACGATCGCCATGCCGCAGTCGTACGGCACGTTCAGCGTCTTGTGTGCGTCGGTCGCCCAGGAGTCCGCGTCCTCCATGCCGGCGGTCAGATGTCGCAGCGCGGGGGAGGCGGCCGCCCACAGACCGAAGGCGCCGTCCACGTGCACCCAGGCGCCGTGTCGGCGTGCGATCGCGATCAGCGCGCGGAAATCGTCGAACGCTCCGGTATGGACCTCTCCCGCCTGCAGGCACACGATGAGCGGGCCGGATCCGCCTTCAAGGACGCGCTCGAGCTCGGCGGGGTGCATCCTGCCCTGCGCGTCGGCATCCACCACGTCGACCTCGGCGCGACCGATCCCGAGGAACCGTGCCGCGCGGTCGATCGATCCATGACGATCGGCACCCACCACGAACCGCACCGGCGGCGCGGAGCGCAGTCCTCGTTCGGCGAGGTCCCACCCCGCCCGCGCGAGCACGGCGTTCCGTGCGGACGCGAGGCAGGTGAAGTTCGCGAGCTGACCGCCCGTGACGAAGCCGACGCTGCTCGCGGACGGGAGGCCGAGCAGCTCGAGCAGCCACTGTCCTGCCACCCGCTCCATCGCGACGGTCGCCGGGGTGAGCAGGGAGGAGCCGGAGTTCTGATCCCACGCGGACACGAGCCAGTCCGCGGCGAGAGCGGCCGGATGAGTGCCGCCGATCACGAACCCGAAGAACCGTCCACCGGGGATGGCCACGAGTCCGGGCTCGGCCTTCGCCGCGATGTCCTCGACAACGACCGCGGGGTCCTCCGCCCGCTCCGGGAGAGGCGTGCCGAACACCTGCAGCATCTCGTCGAGGCTCGCGCGCGGCCACACCGGTCGATCGTCGAGGGTGCCCAGGAACGCCTCGGCTCGACGGTGAGCGGCGTCGAGAGCACGCTCCCGGTCGCCCATGCGGTCAGTCTCCCACCGCCGCAGCGCCCCGACAAGGCACTGTGCCGCCGGGTGTTCCGCGGTGTTCCTTTAGAATGGACGACGCCCTGGACACGCGCCGGGGCCCTGACGACGAGCGGAGACTTATGTCCGGGCATTCCAAGTGGGCCACGACCAAGCACAAGAAGGCCGTCATCGACGCGCGCCGTGCCAAGTCCTGGGCCAAGCTCATCAAGAACATCGAGGTCGCGGCCAAGCTCGGCGGCGCCGACCTGCAGGGCAACCCGACCCTGTTCGACGCGGTCCTCAAGGCCAAGAAGACCTCCGTCCCGAAGGACAACATCGACCGGGCGATCAAGCGCGGTGCGGGCATCGGCGGCGAGGCCGTCGAGTACACCTCGATCATGTACGAGGGGTACGGCCCCAACGGTGTGGCGCTCATGATCGAGTGTCTGACCGACAACAAGAACCGTGCCGCCGCCGAGGTGCGCACCGCGCTGAGCCGCAACGGGGGCACGCTCGCCGACCCCGGCAGCGTCGCGTACAACTTCAGTCGCAAGGGCGTCATCGTGGTCGGGTCGGAGGGCACGACCGAGGACGACGTGATGATGGCCGCGCTCGAGGCGGGGGCCGAGGAGATCGAGCCGCACGCCGAGGGCTTCGAGGTCATCACCGAGGCGAGCGACCTGGTCGCCGTGCGCAGTGCGCTGCAGGAGGCGGGCATCGAGTACGAGTCGGCCGACGTCGAGTTCGTGCCGAACCTCAAGGTCGAGATCGACGCCGACACGGCCCGCAAGGTGTTCCGACTGATCGACGCGCTGGAGGACAGCGAGGACGTGCAGAACGTCTTCAGCAACTTCGACCTGTCGGCCGAGGTCCAGGCGGAGCTCGAGAACGACGACGCGTAGGCGCGGCTGACCTCGATCGGCACGTTCCGCGCCTAGCCTGGGACGGTGACGTCGACCATCCGCGTGCTGGGCATCGACCCGGGACTCACCCGCTGCGGTGTCGGGATCGTCGACGTCGATCGGGCCCGCAGGGGCACCCTCGTGCACGTCGGTGTGATCCGCTCGGCGATCGATGCGCCGATCGGTGAGCGACTCGCGGTCGTCGCCGCCGGGATCCGCGAGGCGATCGCCCAGCACCGCCCTGACGCGGTCGCGGTCGAGCGCGTCTTCGCGCAACAGAACAGCCACACGGTGATGGGCACGGCGCAGGCGAGCGGGGTCGCGCTCCTCATCGCCGCCGAGTCAGGGCTTCCCGCGGCGACCCACACGCCGAGCGAGGTCAAGGCGGCCGTCACGGGCTACGGCTCCGCCGACAAGAGGCAGGTGCAGGCGATGATCGCCCGCATCCTGCGTCTGGATGCGCCGCCGCAGCCGGCGGACGCCGCGGACGCTCTCGCGATCGCCCTATGTCACGCCTGGCGCCGCGGGGCGCCCCGAGCCGGCGGTGC
>NZ_SSDM01000121.1:0-857 GCF_004794375.1 Microbacterium sp. K35
GCCACGATGAGCCAGTTCGCGACGAGCGAGGAGCCGCCGCACACGATGCCGACCCCGCCGTGCGCGCGCATGCCCTGGCGACCGCGCGGCTGATCGACGACCCCGACGACGACTTCGGCGCGGCGATCCGAGAGGCGCAGCGGATCGTGGCGCTGCAGGCGTCTCCCGCTCCCGCGGAGGGCTGAGGCGTGCTGATCGGCGAGGTCGCGGCGCGCTCGGGCATCAGCGCGCGCATGCTGCGGCACTACGACCGCATCGGCCTGCTGTCGCCCAGCGAACGCACCGCGGGCGGGTACCGGGACTACTCGGACGCGGATCTTCGCCGGCTGTTCCACATCGAGAACCTGCGCTCGCTCGGCCTCCCGCTCGCGGACATCCCCGCGGCTCTCGCGGACGACGCCCGCGCGCCGTCCGACACGATCGAGCGGCTCCTGCATCGCACGCGCGCGCGGCTCGCGGTGCTCACCGAGCTGGCGGAACGCCTCGAACAGGTGCGGTCGGGCGAGCCGCGGGACTGGTCCGACGCCCTGCGCATGGTGGAGCTCCTGCGGGGCCTGGAGGCGCCGGACGCGTCCGCGCGGCAGACGCTCGCCCTCACCGCGGACGCCGACCACGCGTCCACGGCCGTCCTCGTCGCGGCGCTGCTACGGGAGGATGACCTCAACACCGCCGGGGCCCTGCTGTGGGCGGTCGCGCGGGCCGGGGACGATGCCGTGCCGACGCTGGAGCGAGGACTGCACGACGCCGAGGCCGCGCGTCGTCACCGCGCAATGCGCGCGCTGGAGAAGCTCGACACACCACGGGCGCGGGCCGCCCTCGGCGCGCCGATCGAGCACCCCGACCGGGCGATCGCGGCC
>NZ_SSDM01000122.1:0-11828 GCF_004794375.1 Microbacterium sp. K35
AGTGCCGAGCCGCGGGAGCCGCCGCCTCGGCACTGGCCGCGTGGAGCAGCCGCCGCAGCCGCCCCCGGTCGGACGACGACGCCTGATCAGCCCGCACCGGGTCGACGCCCGGCTCGGTACTCGCGCGTGATCAGCGGGGAGAGCCGCACCAGGAGCTCTTCACCGACCGTGCCGATGAGTTCGGCCAGGCTCGTCGCGTCGAGCTCCCCGCGGGCGCCCGGCCCCCACACGGCCACCTCCTCGCCGATCGCCGCCCGCGGCCAGGGGCGCACCACGCTCTCGGTCGGCCCGATCCGCAGCACGCGTCTGGCGCCGGCGGCCGTCCCGACCTCGAAGCAGCCGGCGAGGGTCGAGGGGAGGCCGTCGAGACTGCCGATCCCGATCGTGACGGCCTCGGCGTCCACGCGGATCACCGGGGCGAGCAGCGTGGAGGCGAGGGCGATGTCGTCCGGCGGCGGCGCCCCCACCGACCGGATCCCGTACGCGAAGGCCCCGAAGCGCACCAGGTCGAAGCGGAACTCGGAGCGGGCGGCCCCCGCGGCGCTGGCAGCCAGATGCCGCACGGTCGGCGTGAGGCCCAGCGCCTCCGCCCGCTGCACCGCCTCCCGGAACGCGGCTCGCGCCAGATCGTCGTCGCGGTCGCTCACCTCGGCGATGTGGCTCCAGATGCCCTCGACCCTGATCGCTCCCGCAGCCTCCAGCTCCGCCGCCCGTCGGACCACCTCGGTCCAGTGCTCGGGGCGGATGCCGCTGCGATGCAGACCCGTGTCGATCTTGAGGTGCACGGGCTGCGGGCGACGCTGATTCACCTCGACGATGCGTTCCAGGTAGTCGGCGTCACCCACCCCCAGGGTGACGCCCGCGCGCACCGCCGCCGCGATCTCGCTCCGGGTCATGGTCACCCACGCGAAGACCCGCGCGTCGGGGCCGGCGGCGGCGCGCGCGCGCACCGCGGTGGCGCTGTCGAACGCCCCGAACCAGCGCACCCCTTCGGCGGCCGCAGCCGTGACGACCCGTTCGAGCCCGTGTCCGTACGCGTCGCACTTCACGATCATCATGACCTCGGCCGGCGCGCTCCGGCGCTGCAGTTCGCGGATGTTGGCGCGCAGTCGACGCAGATCCACGACCAGTCGGGGGAGGGTCATGGTGTCTCCTCTCGCGCGGCGCGCAGCCCGAGCGCGCACACGAGCTCGGCGGCCGTCCAGCCGGTGATGCGGGTCCAGTCGGCCAGTGCGTGCCGCGCGGGACCGGGCCCGCCGAAGTACACGACCTCCTCACCGTGCCGGATCGGCGCGTGACCGATGTCGACGACGCACACGTCCATCGCCACCCGTCCGATGATCGGGAACAGCCGGCCGCGGATCTCGACGTCGGCCTCGTTCCCGAGCGCCCGGGGGATGCCGTGGCCGAACCCGCCGGTCACGAGCGCCACACGGGTGTCGGTGCCCGCATGGTGCGTGTGGTTGTACGACACCCCTTCGCCCGCCCGCAGCTCCTTGGTGGAGAGGACGCGCCCGGCGACGCGCATCACGGGCTCCGTGTCCGCACCGGGCCAGCCGAACAGGCGCGCGGGATCGATCGTCGCCGGCTCGTCGCACGGGGTCAGGCCCGACCGGGCCGCGCTGCGCCCGGCCGAGGCGTCGAAGATCGCGTGGCGGATACCGGCGTCGTGCGCGGTCCCCGCGACCCAGGTCAGGCCGTGTCCCCACGCGTCCCGGCGCAGGTCGATCACCGGGACGCCGATGCTCGCGGCCGCCTGACGGTGCGCGTTCGAGGCGAGCGCGGCGCGGGAGAGGCGGGCACGGATCAGGGCGTTCAGAATCCCATCGCCTTCTGGAACCGGGGCCGGTGGCCGGTGCGGATGCCGAGCACGCTCGGCTTCACCTCGTACACTCCCGTGCCCCAGTTCCCCTCGATGATCACGGGACCCGTCGGGGTGACCGCCACGTCCCATCCGACGTACTGCACCTGCGGCACGCGGCGGGCAGCCCGGTCGATCAGCGCGATCACCTCGTCGTACAGCGGCAACTGGAAATCGGCGATCCGGTAGCCCGTGTCGGGATGGAATCGGTGGACGTTGCCGTGCGAGTCGTAGCCGTCGCCGAGGGCGCGCCCGGTGTCCGCGTCGAGCATGGTGTAGAAGCCGCCCCAGTCCATCTGGTCGGCGGCCTGGCCGCGACCGAACTTCTGGGCGATGGACAGGATATGCGTCCGATGGCCGTCGAAGAACGCCGTGATGCGCGTGGAGTTGACGGTCCCCGGGCACACCGCCGACAGCGCGTCGTGCTGCACGATGTTCTCCTCGACGAGCAGCTCGCCGTTCTCCATCAGTCGGTGGTGGAACGCGTCCCAGTCGGAGACGTCTGCGCCGTGGTACCGGTGGATCGCATGGCCGGAGCGCCCGAGCTGCTGCTTGGTGATCAGCGTCTGGTGCCGGTCCGCGAACGAGCGCAGAGCGTCCGCATTGTCGTCGTCCAGCAGCATCCACTCCCGCCCCAACAGGTCAGAGAACACGCGCACGAACTCCCACTTGTCGTGGAAGATGTGCCGGTAGTCGGCGTGGTCGAACAGGTAGGACAGCCGATTCGACAGCGGATGCGTCATCATGGTGCGGCGCTCCGCCGCCGTGAGCATCGCGAAGTCGTAGTCGACGTAGTCCTGGAAGCCGACCTGGTGGAAGGCCGCCTCCCTGAGCATGTCGACGAGCACCGCAACCGTGCGCTGATCATGGTGCGCCGCCACCGCACGCGCACGGCGCATCAACGAACCCACGTCGATGCGCCGTGCGCGACCCAGCAGATAGCGGAGGCGGATCACGCCGGCGTGAACGGTCGAGCTCACTGCCCGGCAGGGTCGTTCTCGACGACGCGGGGGCGACGGGTGCGGCGTCCGGCCGACGCGCCGGGGTCACCCGTGATGATGACGCGCTGGAGCCAGCGGTCGGTGCCGTCGTAGCGCGGCTCGAAGCTGGTCCGGGCGTGGAGCACGCGACGGTTGTCGAACAGCAGCAGGTCGCCCGCCTTCAGATTCACGGCGATACGGGCGGCGTCCGCCGCGTCGTGGAAGCGCCGCAGCGCGGCGGCCGCGTCCGCGTCGCCCTCGACGGCGGCCGCGCAGTCCATGTCCACGCGCACGAAGCGCTCGCCGTCCTCGCCGTACAGGACCGGTCCACGGACCCCGTCCTCGGGGCGTCCCGTGCCGCCCGATGCCTTGTCGATGCCGTGCAGGAATCGGGGCTCGCGCAGGATCCGCTCGTCTTCCGGGCCCAGGACCACGCGGTCGATCGGAGCGAGGGCCGTGTCGGCGTTCACATCGCCGCGCACGCACAGCAGGCCCACGTAGTGCGGGTGGGCGTCGTCGAACGCGTCCTCCGTGTGCCAGTCGAGCAAGCCGCGGCTGCCCGTGCCGACCGCGTCGTATTCGTGGCCCTTCACCGGTGCGACGTTCTGGATCTGGGCGCCGGCGTGCTGGCGCGCGAACGCGAAGATCTCCCCCGCGGTTCCGGCGAGGGCGAGCAGTGTGGCCTCCGTGACGGGGTCCCGGTCCTGATTCTGGAACTCGAGCTGCCACCCCTCCGGGGTGCGCCCCATCTGCTCCTGGTCCACGGTGAAGCCGGTGAACAGGACTGCGCCGTCGGGGACGTCGGCGGCCGCGAAGCGCCGGATGACCGCGACGGTGTCGGGGTCCTCCGCGGCGAGTGCGGCGGTCGCCGACGCCAGCAGGTCGTCGAAGGCCGCGTCGTCGCGGTAGATGCCGCGGCGCCCCACGGCGAGGGCGGAAAGGGCGTCGAGTGCCGCGGGAGCGAGGGCGTGCGTGATCATCGCGTCGCTCCCGTCGTCTCGATGGGCGCGCAGAGGCAGAGAGGCATGGTGAGCATGGGTATCGCTTTCTTCGAGGGGGGCCGCAGCTGCGGCACGACAACGATACCAACTAAGGGGTAACACGTTACTGAGGAGCGGCTGAGTCGCTACGGGAGGTGGCTCAGCCGGGGGCGACGGGGTCTCGATGGGGGAGGGGATTCGAGACCCCGCCGCCGGTCTCAGGGCTCGACGCGGATCTCGGCGATGACCTCGCCGTAGGCCGTCTCGCCGACCGGGGTGAAGCCGACGCGACGGAAGAAGGCCTCCGGCCCCTCCTCGCCCGCCTCGTAGATGACGTTGACGTGGTCGACGCCGCGGCGGCGGGCCTCCTCGATGAGGCTCTCGACCGCGAAGCGACCGACCCCGCGGCCCTGGTCGTCGGCGTCGACGTTGATGCGCCACAGCACGGAGCGGAAGTGCTCCTCGGGCGCCTCGTCGTCGAAGTTCGCGCTGACGAAGCCGACGACCTCGTTGCGGTCGAGGATGACGCGCTGCCACGACGTCTGCGGGTTGATCACGGTTGCCGCGATGCCGTACGACACCGGAGCGAGGAACTGCTCCTGTCCGGGCTTGAGCGACAGGTTGTTCACGGCGACGATCGTCGCAGCGGAGAGTTCGACCATGCGCAGTTCGGACATGCCCCCAGGCTAGCCCCTCCCGGCGGACTCGACACGTCCCGGCTGAACATTTTCGGACCGGGGGAGGCGGGCGCACATCGTCGGCGGGAGGCGTCCAGCGGGCGGGCGGGGCGTCGAGCGCGCTCGGGGTATCTTGGTATCGAGACAAATCGCCCCGTGAACGGAGAACCTCCCGGTGACCGACGACGCCATCATCTACACGTACACCGACGAGGCACCGGCACTGGCCACCGCCTCGTTCCTGCCCATCATCCAGGCCTACACCGGCCAGGCGGGCATCGAGGTCGAGACGCGGGACATCTCCCTGGCCGGCCGTATCCTCGCCGCCTTCCCGCAGAAGCTCGCGCCGGAGCAGCAGGTCGGCGACGCGCTGGCCGAGCTGGGTGGCCTGGCCACTCTTCCCGAGGCCAACATCATCAAGCTGCCGAACATCTCGGCGTCGATCCCGCAGCTCAAGGCCGCCATCGCCGAGCTGCAGCAGCAGGGATGCGACATCCCCGACTTCCCCGACGAGCCCACGTCGCTCGAGGAGAAGGACGTGCGGGCGCGGTACGACCGCATCAAGGGTTCCGCGGTGAACCCGGTGCTGCGCGAGGGCAACAGCGACCGCCGGGCCCCGCTGGCCGTGAAGAACTACGCCAAGAAGCACCCGCACCGCAACAAGCCGTTCGCGGAGGGGTCGAAGACTCGTGTGGCCACGCTCGGTCACGACGACTTCAAGCACAACGAGCGCTCGTGGGTCGCCGCCCACGACGACGTCCTCTCGTTCCGTCACACCGCGAAGGACGGCACCGTCACGGTCCTGAAGGAAGGCCTCAAGGTCCTCCCGCGCGAGATCATCGACGCCACCTTCCTGTCCGCGAAGGAGCTCGACGCCTTCCTCGCCGAGACGCTCGAGGCCGCCAAGGCGGACGACGTGCTGTACTCGGTGCACCTCAAGGCCACCATGATGAAGGTCAGTGACCCGATCATCTTCGGCCACGTCGTGAAGGCGTTCTTCAAGGACGTCTTCGACCAGTACGGCACGCAGCTGGCCGAAGCCGGACTCAGCGCGAACGACGGCCTCGGCTCGATCCTCGCGGGGCTGGCCGACGTCGCGAACGGCGACGAGATCGCCGCCGCGTTCGACAAGGCCATCGCCGAGGGGCCGCGCCTGTCGTACGTGAACTCCGACAAGGGGATCACGAACCTCCACGTGCCGAGCGATGTCATCGTCGACGCGTCCATGCCCGCGCTGGTCCGCAACGGCGGGAAGCTGTGGGGCAAGGACGGCGAGGAGGCCGACACGATCGCCGTGATCCCCGACTCCTCCTACGCGAGCGTCTACCAGGCGGTCATCGACGACGTGATCGCGAACGGCCCGCTCGACCCGGCCACGATCGGCACCGTCCCGAACGTCGGGCTCATGGCGCAGGCGGCCGAGGAGTACGGCAGCCACGACAAGACCTTCGAGATCGCGGAGGACGGCATCGTCCAGGTGCTCGACAGCGAGGGCACCGTGCTCATCGAGCACGAGGTCGGCAAGGGCGACATCTGGCGCGCGACCCAGACGAAGCACATCCCGGTCATGGACTGGGTGAAGCTCGCGGTCTCCCGCGCCCGTGCGACCGGAGCGCCCGCCGTGTTCTGGCTCGACGCCAACCGCTCGCACGACGCGCAGATCATCGCGAAGGTGCACCAGGGTCTGGCGACACTCGACACCAAGGGGCTCACGATCACGATCCTCGCGCCGGAGGAGGCGACGCGCTACACGCTCGCCCGCATGCGTCATGGCCTGGACACCATCTCGGTGACCGGCAACGTGCTGCGCGACTACCTGACCGACCTGTTCCCGATCCTCGAGGTCGGAACGAGCGCCAAGATGCTCTCGATCGTCCCGCTGCTCGCGGGCGGCGGGCTGTTCGAGACCGGCGCCGGCGGCTCCGCCCCGAAGCACGTGCAGCAGCTCGTCGAGGAGAACTACCTGCGCTGGGACTCGCTGGGCGAGTTCTTCGCGCTCGCGGCCTCGCTCGAGCACTTCGCCGACCGCACGGGCAACGAGAAGGCCCGCGTGCTCGCCGAGACGCTCGACGCCGCGACCGGCACCTTCCTGGAGGAAGACCGTTCGCCCGGTCGGGCGCTCGGCACGATCGACAACCGGGGCAGCCACTTCTACCTCGGCCTGTACTGGGCGCAGGAGCTGGCGAAGCAGACGAAGGACCCCGAGCTGGCCGCCGCATTCGCCCCGGTCGCCGAGAAGCTCGCCGCGAACGAGGAGGCCATCGTCTCCGAGCTCAACGCAGTGCAGGGCAAGCCGGCCGAGATCGGCGGCTACTACCGCCCGGACGAGAAGCTCGTGGCCGCTGTCATGCGCCCGTCCGCGACGCTGAACGAGATCGTCGACGCCCTGCGCTGAGACGACGAGAAGGGGGCGGATGCTGCGGCATCCGCCCCCTTCTCGTATCCGCCGGCCCGAGGTGCGTCAGTTGTGGACGGAGACCTCGAGGCCCACGGGCGACCAGTCGTAGACGTACTTCGCGAGGTCGATCGGCAGGTTCACGCAGCCGTGGCTCATGCGGTTGCCGAAGTTGTTGTGCCAGTACGTGCCGTGGAAGCCGATGTTCGTGGTGAACCAGGTGATCCACGGGACGTTCTCGGTGCAGTACGGGGCGCCGGGGTAGCAGCCCATGTCCTGCATGCGCGTGTGGGCGAAGACCTTGAAGTTGCCCGTCGGCGTCGGAGTGCCCGGCAGCCCGGTCGAGACGGCCCACGACTTCACGACCGCATTGTTCTCGTACAGCGTGGCCCGCTGCGAGCCCAGGTCGATGTCGATGCGACGGAACAGGTTGACCGTCTCGAACGGCGTCTCGGTGACGGTCAGCGCGAACACACCGTCGCCGGCGGCGAGCTGGGTCGCGAACTGCTCCGCGATCTGGGAGGTGTCACCCAGCGCGCGTCCGGTGACGCCCTCCTGCTCGGCGCGCAGCACGGTGCCGGCCGAGTCGACAATGACGGTCGCATTGACCGGGGCGCGGTCGACCGCGGCCGGAAGCGCGTCGACGGTCGCCTGGATCGCCTGCGGGTCGGCCTGGATGCGCAGCTGACCTTCGTCGTCTACGACGGTCAGCCAGGAGGCGGCCGTGGCGGGGTCGATCGGGACCGTGCGCTCCTCGCCGACGTAGAAGCCGATCGTGGCGAGCATGGTGTTGAGTTCGCTCGCCGTGGCGGTCGCGTCGGCGTCGCTCACGGCGGGAAGGGCCTCGGCGGGGCCGCCCGGATACTCGAAGGAGGTGCGACCGTCGCCGACCGCGTCGACGAACGTCGTGCCGAGGTCGCCGAGGTCGATGCCGGTGCCGGCTTCCGAAGGCGTGATCGTGTACGCGCCGGTCGCGGCGTCGAACACGACTCCCGCATCGACCGGGTCGACGAAACTCGCGGGAACGGCGTCCCGCAGGGCGGCCGTGGCCTTCTCGGGGTCGAGGGTGATGTCGGCCGGTACCGGGTCTCCCATCCAGGACCCGAGGTTCCAGAGCGGGTGGGCGGCAAAGGCGGCATCGGCCAGGGCGGTGGCATCGGCCGTGGCGCCCAGGTCGGCGCCCGTGAGGACCGCGCCGTCGCCCTCGCCCGTGAGCGTGACCTCCGTCTGCGCCAGGTGCGTGCTGATCGCGTCGGCGGCGGCGCCCGGCGTCATCCATCCGACGGGGATGCCCGCGACGGTCGTCCCCGGTGCGATGAGGATCGCGGAGGCCGCTCCCGCGCCGAGCAGGACGACTCCGACGCCGAGACCGATCCACAGGCCGAGGCGGCGCTTCTTGGGAGACGGTTCGATCGGAGCCCAGGCCAGGGGCTGCTCACCGGTGTGCGGCGGAACCGTCTCGGTGGGCGTATCCGCGGGCGCGAGCACGCTGGTGGGCGTGCCGTCGTCGGCAGGAGCTCCCGTCGCAGCGCCCGGTACGGAAATCACATCGGTCACGAACTACACCCCCCGCGGTTCTGACGCATCCAGTCTCTCAATGGTACGGGATGGCAGGTAACGGGGAGGCAACGGTCTGCTACCCTGCCTCCCCGTTCTCCGGACACGTCCGGCGGCGCGGTCAGTCGATGACGGCGAGACCGTCGATCTCGACGAGCATCTCCTCGCGCGGAAGGCCGGTGAAGACGGTGGTGCGCGAGGGCAGGACCCCGCTCGTCGTGTGCGCCTCGACGAACGCGCCGTAGGCCTCGTTCATGATGGGGAAGTCCTCGCGCTTGGTCAGGTAGACGCGGAGCATCACGACGTCGTCGAACGTGGCGCCGGACGCCTCGACGATCGCCTTGACGTTCTCGAGCGTGCGGGTGGTCTGTGCCGCGACATCGCCGGGGTGGAGGTACTCGTTCGTGACGGGGTCGACCGGGCCCTGGCCGGAGACCTGCACGATCGGGCCCTTGCGCACTCCCTGCGAGAAGGTGTGGGCGGGGGCGGGGGCGGCGTCGGTCGAAACTCGTGTCTTCGCGGTCATGCCGCCAGCCTAGTAGCCTTGTTAGATGCCTCTACAAATTCCGGATCCCGTTCTCGGCGCCTGGGCGAAGGGGTTCCCGGCGCGCGCCGCAGGGCTGCGGCTCTCCGAGGTCGGGCAGGCCGGACTGCACCTCTCCGACCTGGTCACGCCGGTGCTCACGGTGCACGCCGACGCGCTGACGCACAACGAGCAGACCGTGTTCGCGTGGGCCGCACAGCAGGGCGTGGGCCTGGCCCCGCACGGCAAGACCACGATGGCCCCCGCGCTGTGGCAGCGGCTGCTCGACGCGGGCGCCTGGGGCATCTCCGTCGCGACGCCCTGGCAGGCGGAAGTGGCCGTGACCGCCGGAGTGCCGACCGTCCTGATCGCCAATGCGGTCACGGACGCGGCCGCCGCCCGTCGCCTCGGCGAGCTCCTCGCCGCCGACCACGACCTGCGGATCCTGTGCTGGGCGGACGCGGTCGACGGCGTCCGCATCCTCGCCGATGCCCTCTCCGATGCTGCCCGCCCCCTCGACGTGCTCGTGGAGCTGGGCGGCGCGCACGGACGCACGGGTGCGCGCAGCGTGGAGGAGGGCGAGCGCATCGCCGCCGCGATCACCGCCGCACCGGGCCTGCGCCTCGCCGGAGTGACCGGATACGAGGGGCCGTTCGGGCCGGATCGGTCCGCGGCGTCGGTCGCCGCGGTCGACGCCTACCTGGACACCCTGGTCGAGCTGCACCGCCGACTCGACTACCCGGAGGGGCCTCGTCCGGTCGTGAGCGCGGGCGGGAGCTCCTTCCCCGACCGGGCCGCCGCCGTGCTGTCGCCGCTCGCTCCCGAAGCCGACGTGGTGCTGCGCTCCGGAGCGTTCCAGATCCACGACGACGGGTTCTACGCCCGGATGTCGCCCTTCGGCCCGCTGACCGGTACGGCACCGCTGCGGTCGGCCATGCACGCCTGGTCGCGCGTGGTCTCCCAGCCCGAGGATGCCCTGGCGCTGCTCGACGCCGGACGCCGTGACGTGCCGTTCGACCTCGACCTGCCGGTGCCGCAGAGCGTCGAGGGCGAGATCACGGCGCTCAACGATCAACATGCTTTCCTGCGGCTCGCGGACGGCGCCGCGGCCGCGGTCGGCGAGGTCGTGCGGCTCGGGCTCTCGCACCCGTGCACCGCGTTCGACAAGTGGCGGGTGGTCGCGGTGATCGACGATCCCGACGCGGACGACCCTCGAGTGATCGGAGCGGTGGCGACGTGCTTCTGAGTGCGGAGAAGGCAGCGGCCGGGCTGGTCAGGGTCTACCGCTCGGCCACGGTCGTCGACGGCTCCGGTGCGCCGCGGTTCACAGCCGACGTGGCGGTGGAGGGCGCGCGGATCGTCGCGGTCGTGTCCGAAGGGGAGGACGCGCAGCTCGAGCTGCCCGAGGGCGGCGTGGAGGTGGAGGCCTCCGGCCTCGTGCTCGCGCCCGGCTTCATCGACATGCATGCGCACAGCGACCTCGCGGTGCTGAGCGGTGCCGCGCACGACGCGAAGATCCGTCAGGGCGTGACCTGCGAGGTGCTCGGTCAGGACGGCCTCGGGTACGCGCCGCTCGACGACGCGACAGCCGCGGTGATCCCCGCGCAGATCGCGGGGTGGAACGGCCTGCCCACCACGGTGCCGTGGCGGTCGATGAGCGATCTGCTGGCCGAGATCGACGCCGCCGCGGTCGCGAACGCCGCGGTGCTCGTTCCGCAGGGGAACCTCCGGATGATGGTGGTCGGGCACGAGAACCGCGCGGCGACCGCGGAGGAGATCGAGGCGATGGCCGCGCTGCTCGGCGAGGCTCTGGACGCGGGGGCGTTCGGCATGTCGAGCGGCCTGACCTATACACCGGGCATGTACGCCGACACCGCGGAGCTCGAGGCCCTGTGCCGTGTGGTCGCCGAGCGCGGGGGATACTGGGCGCCGCACACCCGCAGCTACGGCGCGGCCGCGCTGGATGCGTACCGCGAGGCCGTCGAGATCGGCCGTCGCACGGGCTGCCCGGTGCACCTGACGCACGCCACGATGAACTTCGCCCCCAACCGCGGCCGGGCCGACGAGCTGCTCGAGATCGTCGACGCGGCGATCGCGGACGGCGTCGACGTGACGCTCGACACCTATCCGTATCTCCCCGGCGCGACCACGCTCTCCGCCCTGTTGCCCAGCCGGCTGGCGGCGTCGGGCGACCTGCTGGCCGCCATCGCCGGGCTGGATGCCGAGGGGCGCGAGGCCGTCCGCGTGGAGCTGGAGGAGCTCGGCTGCGACGGCTTCCACGGGGAGCGTGCCGACTGGTCGGCCATCCAGATCTCCGGCACCGCGAATCCGGCTCTCGCGGGCCTCGTCGGCCGCACGGTCGCCGAGATCGCGAACGACTCGGGGCGGCGGGCCGTCGATGTGGTGCTCGACACGATCCTCGAGGACGCCGGGGCGACCGGCGTGCTGATGCACATCGGCGACGAGGACAACGTGCGCGCGATCATGCGGCACCCGCGGCATTCCGGCGGCAGTGACGGCATCCTGATCGGGGCCCGTCCGCACCCTCGCGGCCGCGGCACGTTCGCGCGCTACCTGGGGCATTACGTGCGCGAGCTCGGGGTGCTGACGCTGGAGGAGGCCGTGCGCCACCTCTCGGGCAACCCCGCGGCCCGTCTGGGACTCGACCGCGGCGATGCGCCTCGCGGGATCATCCACGTCGGCGCCACCGCAGACCTGGTGCTGTTCGATCCGCTCACGGTCGCCGCGGGCGCCACGTTCGAGGAGCCGCATCGGCCGCCGATCGGCGTCCACGAGGTGCTGGTGGCGGGCGTGCCCGTGGTCCTGGACGGCGTCGCGACCGGTGCCGTCCAGGA
>NZ_SSDM01000123.1:0-8262 GCF_004794375.1 Microbacterium sp. K35
CGCGGCCGCACGGTCGGCGACGGGTACCGCGCCCGCGGCGGGAGCGGTCGAGCTGAAGGTGCCGGGGTGGTCGCGCTCGGCGGCCTCGAACGCGGCCAGATCGGGGTCGACCGGCGGGTCCTGGCGCTCCGGGTTCGCGTCGGCGGGCGTGCGCTCCGCCTCGGCCTCCGCGTCGGAGCCGGGAACGTCCGCTCGGGCTGCGGCGGCAGCATCGAGACCGGCGTTCGCGCTGCCGACGACGTCGTCGACGTCGCGCGGCTTCTCGGGCTGACGAGCCTCGGGATCACTCATGGGGGTGCGCCTCTCATCGATGTGTGCTCTGCGAGGGTACCGCCGCCCGTCCTGGCGCTCACGGAGGCGTGCCGACGTGTCGCCGGGTCGGTGCCTGCGGAAGGGGGGAACCGCGGATCAGGGCAGGGCGGAACGCAGAGCGTCGCCGAAGAACTGCGCGAGCACCGGCATCATCGGCAACGACAGCCAGAGCAGGCCGCCGATGATCACGGTGCAGATCACCCCGGCCACCCAGCTCATCCCGATGCTGCGACCACCCACCCGTGCCATGTCGCCAGGGTACGTCGCGCCCCGTCGACCGCCGGGGTGCAACGCCGAGGTGACGGGCGACCGGACGGCTCAGCCCTTCGTGGCACCGGCGGTGAGGCCGCCCACGATGTACTTCTGCAGGAACAGGAACAGGATCATCACCGGGATCGCGGCCATGACCGCACCGGCGCTGAAGGCCGACCAGTCCGCGTAGCGCGGGTTCGCGACGAGCTTGGTGAGCCCGACCACGAGTGTCTGCTGATCGACGTCGACGAGCATGACGCTCGCGATGACGTACTCGTTGACCGTGCCGATGAATGACAGCAGCCCGACCACGGCCAGGATGGGCGCGACGAGGCGCAGGATGATCGTGAAGAAGATGCGTGCGTGACCCGCACCGTCGATGCGCGCCGCCTCGTCGATCTCCTTGGGGATCGTGTTGAAGAAGCCGTACATCAGATACGTGTTCACCCCGAGCGCTCCGCCGAGGTAGACCAGGATCAGCCCGGTATGGGTGTTCAACCCGATCGCCGGGAACCAGTCGCCGATGGTCGACATGAGCAGGAAGATCGCGACGACCGCGAGCAGCTGCGGGAACATCTGCACCACCACAATCGTGACGAGACCGACGCGGCGCCCGGCAAAACGCATGCGCGAGAAGGCATACGCGGCGCAGGCGCCGATGAACACGGTCACTGCGCCGGTGACCACCGCGATGAGCAGGGTGTTCAGGAACCAGGTGCCGTAGGGGTTCTGGGGGTCGCTCAGAATGCGTACGTAGCTGTCGATGCCGATGGCGGAGAACAGCTGGTTCGAACCGGTCAGCGTGCCCTTCGGGTTCAGCGAGGCCGAGACCACGTAGAGCAGTGGGAAGAGCGCGAACGCGCTCACGACGATCGCGACGAGGTGCCGCCAGCCAGTGTCGGCGAACCAGGCGCGGAACGAGCGGCGGCGCGGAGCCGGACGGGCGGCGGTGGGGCTGGTCGTGCTCATGTCAGTTCAGCTCCTCGAGGGCCTTGGTCTTGCGGAAGCTGATGATCGAGATCGTCGCGACGACGATGAAGATCAGGATCGTGAACGCCGAGGCGAGTCCGTAGTCGCGGGTCTGTCCGGTGAAGGCGACCTTGTAGACCATCGAGATGAGGATGTCGGTGTGGCCGACCGGGATCGACACGTCGCTGAACCGGGGACCCCCCTTGGTCAGCATGTAGATCAGGTTGAAGTTGTTGAAGTTGAACGCGAACGACGAGATCAGCAGCGGGGCCACCGTCACCAGCAGCAGGGGGAGCTTGATGCGCCGGAAGATCTGCCAGGCGTTCGCCCCGTCCATGACGGCCGCCTCGTTCACGTCCTCCGGGATGCCCTGCAGCGCGCCCATGCACACCAGGAACATGTACGGGAAACCGAGCCACAGGTTCACCAGGAGCACCGACACCTTCGCCAGCACGGGATCGGTGAGCCACGGGATCGCGGCACCGCCGAACAGCACCTGGTTGATGAAGCCGAAACTCTCGTTCATCATGCCGGCCCACACCAGCGCCGAGAGGAACGCGGGGAACGCGTACGGCAGGATCAGGATGATGCGGTAGCCGTTGCGGAACCGCATCCGCGTGTTGTTGAACACGAGCGCCAGTAGCAGCCCGAGGAAGAACGTGGAGGCCACCGAGACCAGGGCGAAGACGAACGTCCACACGGTGACCGAGATGAGCGGACCCCGGATCGAGGAGTCCGTCACCGCGCGTACGAAGTTGTCGAAGCCGACCGTCGTCTGCCAGCCGGGAAGGAGCTGATCGCCGTTCTCGGCGGTGAACGCACCCTCCCCCGTGTCGCGGTACACGGTGCCCGTGTCCGTGTCGGTGATGGTGTCGGCCGTCGCGTCGTACGCGAGCGTCGAGACGTACAGGTAGCCCTTCTGCCCGTCCGGCGCGCGGAGGCTCCCGTCGTTCGGGTCGTCGCTGAACGGCACCGAGAGCTGCTCCAGCTGGTCGGACAGCGTGAACACCGTCGCGAGCGGAAGGGTGGTCCACCCGTCGACCGCGACCGCCTGCCCGCCCTGGAAGTCGGCGTCGACCTCGTGCAGCGGCTCGTCGGCCGTGCCGAGCAGCGCATCGCCCGTCTCGGGGTCGGTCACCAGGAAGCCGTAGGTGCCGAACTGCTCGACCACGGTCACGGGGTAGGTCGGTGAGTCCTCGACGCGCTCCTGCGCGGAGGCGAGGAGCGAGGAGATCGCCTGCTCCTTGGTGCCGTTGTGGCCGGTGCCGTAGTTCGTGAACCCGATGTACCCGGTGTAGAGCAGCGTGAACACCTGGAAGAGGACGAGGAAGATGATGCCGGGGGTCAGGTATTTCGCCGGGACGCACCGGCGCGAGAAGTAGATGTAGTTGACGAGGATCGTCACCAGGACGACGATCGCGAGGATCAGCCACTCCCGGTGCGCGAAGAGCACGAAGGCCGCATAGACCGCGATCGCGTCGACGATGGCCAGTAGCAGGATCTTCAGCAGCATCCAGCCGATCGGTCGGGACGCCGCTTCGGCGATGGCGGCGGCTTGGCGCTGTCGTTTGGTCGGAGGCGCGATGCGCTCGTCGGTGTCTGTCATGTCGTCCTCGTCATGATCCTGCCGGAGCGGGCGGTGCGGCCCGCTCCGGCAGGGTCTGTGCCGTTGCGGCGGTTACTTGATCGCGGCGGTCACGTCGTCGACGAGCTTCTGCCACGTCGCCTTCGGGTCCGCACCGTTGATGATGGCGGCCTCGGCCACACCCCAGTACTGCCACACCGCACCCATCGCGGGGATGGCCGGCATCGGGACGGCGTCGGCACCCACGGCCTGGAATCCGGCGATGATCGGGTCGGACGCCGCGGAGTCGGCCGCAGCGGTGAGGGCGGGCAGCACGTTGCCCGCCTTGAACAGCTCGAGCTGCACGTCCTCGGTGCCGATGTAGTTGACGAGGAAGTCGTTCGCCGCGACCTTGTTCTTCGACTCGGCGCTCACGAAGAAGCCCTTCACGCCCGCGAACGGGGAGGCGGTCTGGCCGGTGGGGCTCGGGATCGGGTCGATCGCGACGTTGATGCCGGCGTCGGTGGCTGCGCCGACGTTCCACGGCCCGGTCAGCCAGAACGCGGCCGTGCCGTCGAGGAACTGCTGCTTGGCGATCTCGCCGTCCACATCGGTGTTGAGCGTGCCGGCCGCACCCTGCGCGCCCAGCCAGTCGGCGAAGGCGAAGCCCCCCTCGCTGCCGAGCTGCAGGTCGCTCGGGTCGTAGCTGCCGCTGTCGTCGGTGCCGAAGACGGGGGCACCGAACGCGGTCTGGAACGGGTACAGGTGGTAGGGGTTGCCCTCGGTGCCCTGCTCGACGACGAACTTCCCCTTCGAGACCATGTCATCGAAGCTGGTGGCCGGCTGGGGCACGAGGTCGGCGTTGCGCAGGACGGCGATGTTCTCGACCGCGTACGGCAGCATGTAGACCGTTCCGTCGTAGGTCGCAGCCTGGAGGGCCACCGGGAGGTAGTCCTCGGAGCTGTCACCGAGCTCGATCGGGGCGACGACGCCATTGGTCGACAGCTCGCCGAGCCAGTCGTGGGCGCCCATCACGATGTCAGGGCCCTTGCCCGTCGGCACCTGCTGGATGAAGTCGTCCTTCATGTCGTCGACGGACTTGCCGACCAGCTCGACCTTGACGCCGGTCTTGTCCTGATAGGCGTCGGCCGCACCCTGGAGGGCGTCGACACGCTCGGCGTCCACCCAGACCGTGAGCGAGCCGCTGTCGTCGCCGCCGGAGGAGGATCCGCCGCTGGTCCCCGCGGAGCAGCCGGCGAGCGTCAGAGTCGAAACGATGGCGATCGCGCCCGCGGCGAGCACGCCCCTCTTGTTCACCTTCATTGGTGTGTGCCTCTCTCAATGCTGTTCAACCTGCAAGGACTGCAAGCGCTTACAGTATGCATCGATCAGGAGCGGGATCGCAATCGAGAGCAGCGTCGATATCAACCTGTGATGGGGCACGCGGGGCGGCACCCGACTGAAAACGCTTCCACGCCTGTCGTCACGAGGGCTGCTCGATACACTGCCTGTATGGCTGACAGTTCCTTTGACATCGTCTCGAAAGTGGATCATCAGGAGGCCGAGAACGCCCTGAACCAGGCACGGAAAGAGGTCGAGCAGCGCTACGACTTCAAGGGCACCGGGGCATCCATCGCGTGGAGCGGGGAGCAGGTCCTCATCACGGCGAGCTCGGAGGAGCGCGCGAAGGCCGTGCTCGACGTGTTCCAGTCGAAGCTCATCAAGCGGGGCATCTCCCTGAAGAGCCTGGACTCGGGCGAGCCGTTCGCGAGCGGCAAGGAGTTCCGCATCGTCTCGAGCCTCAAGGACGGGATCTCGTCGGAGAACGCGAAGAAGATCGGCAAGATCATCCGCGACGAGGGGCCCAAGGGCGTGAAGAGCCAGATCCAGGGCGACGAGCTGCGCGTGCAGTCGAAGAGCCGCGACGACCTCCAGGCCGTGATCGCTCTCCTGAAGGGCTCCGACCTCGACATCGACCTGCAGTTCGTCAACTACCGCTAGGTCGCGCGGCACAGAGGGGATCCGGCGTCGCCGGGTCCCCTTTCGCGTGCGCTCCGACTTTCCCCGGTCAACGCATATCGAGATATCGGTGTGCTTGACCAAGACTGGAAGCGGCCCCGATCCGTCGGAGCCATGGACGCCCTCGTTGCACGCCGCCCGCGCGGAACGAGGTGCCCGGGATTCGCAGGCGCTCTCGTGGGGACGAGGGTGCAGGCACCGCGGGCTCGCGTCACCGGATCCGAAGTGCCCGCACCACGGTGAAGGAAGAATGAACAGCTCACCGGCCCGCTGCCCGCCCCCACGAACATCGGATCCGCAGGTGAGAAAGATCGGCACGGAGTCGCCGGCCCCACCGCCACACGGGCGGGGCCGCGGAACCGTGACAAGAAGTGAAACTGGGGGCTGGTCCATGGGGCACGTCGAGACGAAGACCATTGGAGAAAGCAAGCAACTCCTCGCCGACGAGGTCTTCCACCACATCGGAAGACTCATCGTCGAGGGCGAACTGGGGGAGGGCGAGCGCATCCGCGACGTCGACGTGGCCGATGAGCTCCACGTCTCCCGGACCCCGGTCCGAGAGGCGCTGCAGCGACTCGAGAGACTCGGGCTCGTGACGATGTACCCGAGTCGGTACACCGAGGTGACCGCGGTGACCGCGGCCGTCGTGACGCAGTCGCTCGAGTTCGCCGGGTACCAGGCGGGCATCGCCGCCCGGATGGCCGTGCCACGGCTCAGCCCGGCGGAGCGCCAGCGGGTCGTCCGCCTGATGGAAGAGGTGCGCCGCACGCTGCGCGACGGGGCATCGACCTCGAGTGCGCGGTGGGCCGTGTTCGCGTATCTCGCGGAGCACAGCGGCAACCACCAGCACCGCATGCTGATCACCGACGTCGACGTCGCCCTCGCCCGCAACCTGCGCGCGTGGGTGGTCCCTCGCGGAGACCGTGAGCGCATGCGACAGGTGTACGACGACTTCGAGATCGCCGTCACGCGGGGCAACGGGGACGAGGCGGAACGCCTGGCCCGTGCGATGTACTACGTCTGAGCGGCCCTCCAGCCGACCACCCAGCGGTCCAGGCGTCGATACGCGTCCTCACGGGCCGCGTGTCGCGACAGGAACACGTCGTGCAGCGCTCCGTCGATACGCTCGACGGTCACCGTCGAGCCCAGCCGGAGCGCTGCACGGGCGATGTCATCGACCACGAGCACCGAATCCGCCGACGTGAGGTCGTCCGACCATCGCGTCGGCGGGACGAAACGCGCCGACAGCAGCACGCACACCGGTGCCTCGATCGACAGCCCTGCCGCCACCGTCCGATGGCCCGACAGGATCGCGTTCAACCAGCCGGCGTACACGGCCATGGTCTGCACCGGACGCCAGGCGAGGTTCACGTCCATCGGGTCGTCGGGGTCAGCCACCTCCTGCTGGGCCCTGGTGTAGTAGCCGAGGTCGACCTGGGGTGCCGCGTCCAGCGGCCGGATCCGCGCCTGGAACTCGACCATCGGCGCGATCGCCGCGCGGACGGGGGCGAACTGGAACTCCAACCACGGACTGTTCAGGATGAGGGCGTCCGCGGTGTGCGGGTGCCGGGACGCCCACAGGCTCAACGTGAGCCCGCCGGTCGAGTGACCGAGGAGGACCAGCCGCCGTGCGGACTCCTCTCCCCCCTCACCTCGGCCCATCGCCGTCAGTGCGGCGGCGATGTCCTCGTCATAGGTCGCCAGATCGCTGATGTACCCCGGGGTCTGGCCCTCGCGCAGACTGCGTCCGTACTTGCGCAGGTCCAGCGCGAAGAAGCGCGCCCCGCGAGCCGTCCAGAAGCGCGCCAGCCGCTTCTGGAAGAAGTAGTCCGACCAGCCGTGGATGTAGAGCACGTCCACGCCCTCGAGCAGGCGCCGACGGCCCCTGGCCCGATCCCACCAGCCGGACGGCGCCGGCAGCGCACGCACCAGTGTGGCGACCACGGGTCCCTGGTCATCGACGCCGAGGTCGAGCGTCAGCTGTTCGAACTCCTCGCCCAGCACATCCGGGATCCACTCGGCCATGCGTCTCCCCCCGTCGCCGCCAGGCTAGCCCACGGGACTACTGACCGCCCGGGCGACCGACACCGAAGTTCTCCACGATGGTCGACGCGAGCGGCGCGAGGTCGCTGATGCCCGATCCCTGGAAGGTGATCAGCCGCAGCCAATCCGTCCCGACGCGGACGTCGAGCACCGTGCGGCCCTGCTCGTCCACACCCGTGAGCGCGGCATCCGCGCCCGCGACCTCCACCGGCTTCTCGCCCTCGATCTGCTCGAACGCCCACGCCCCTCCGGGCAGTGTCGTCAGCATCAGGTAGCCCTGCGCGCTGTATTCGTCGTCGCCTGAAGCGTAGTAGCAGATGCGGGAACCGTTGACCGTCTGGTACACCTCGGCCGGGATGGACCACCCGCCGAAGCCGTCGATCACGTGCACCTCGGTGCCGAGCTGCTCACCGAACTCGACGTCGGTGAGGAACCGCGAGCACTCCACGCCCGCGATCGCGCTCTCCGGCACCACGACCTCACGCAGCGACGCCGCGGCGGCCGCGCCGATGCGACGCAGTCCCTCCTTGATCGCCGGCGCATCGTCCGGGCCGAGCGCCGGATCGACGACCGCCCCGGACACCAGCACCTCGCCCTCCACGACCTGGAAGAAGCAGTACCCGCCGACCTCGCAGCGCGCCTCCTCACCCGCGTAGCCACCGCGCGACTCCGCGCCCTCGATCAGGGCCGTCGCGCCCGGTGCGACCGAGACCTCCCAGTTGCGCTCGCTCGTACCGGACGAGCACGCGATGCCGCCCGCCCGCTGGAACATGTGCTGTGCGGGTCCCGGATACCAGCTCGGCGCCGACCACACCCCCAGCACCTCCGCGACCTCGCCGGCCGGTTCACCGGTGGCGGCGGTCATCTCGGCGGCCACGTCGGTGCAGCTCACATCGAACGCCGGCGTCGGGGCGACGATCGGATCCGTCGTCGGCGTGGGCGATGCCGAGGCCGACGGCGTCGACGTCTCGGTGGGCTCAGGCTCCGGCGCGCATCCGGAGAGCAGCAGCACGGTCACGGCCGCAAGGGCCAGGAGGGGGCGGTGTCGCATGCCCTCAGCCTAGGGCGGAGTGCGCCTCCGGCCCGGGCGCGCTGCGGCGATC
>NZ_SSDM01000124.1:0-4441 GCF_004794375.1 Microbacterium sp. K35
CGCCCGGGTCCTGCGGATCGCGGCCGACCTGCCCCCGCTGACCCGCGTCGGCTGAGCCCCGCCGGGCCGACCTGTGCCGCGGCCGCGGTCGTAGGCTGGTGCCATGCCCGCACCCCTCACCCTGCCCCGACGGTCGTGGGGCGATCCCGCAGCCGCGCGCCGCATTCTCCTCGTGCACGGACTCGGCTCGTCGGGCGCCCTCATGTGGCGCCTGGGCGACGCCATCGCGGCGACCGGAGCGGCCGCGACCGCGGTCGACCTGCGCGGGCACGGTGACGCCCCCCGCTCCCTCGACTACACCGTCGACGCGTACGCCGCCGACCTCGCGGCGACGGCATCCGACGACGGAGGACCGTGGGACGCGGTCGTCGGCCACTCGCTCGGCGGCGCGGCCGCGACGGTCGCTGCCGCCGGCTCGCCGGACTGGACGCGACGCCTCGTGCTGATCGACCCCGCCCTCCACGTCGAGGGACGCGACGCGGGCATCGTGCGGCGCAGCCAGGAACGGGCCTTCGCCGACAACCGGATCGAGGTCGTCCGGGAGGAGCACCCGCACTGGCACCCGCAGGATCACGAGCTGAAGATCGACGCCGTGCGGCGCGCGAGCGCCTGGGCCGTGGAGCAGACCAGCGCGCAGAACCAGCCGTGGGACGTACGCGCGCACGCCGCCCGTCTCACCGTCCCCACCCATGTCATCGGCGCCGATCCCGCCGTGTACAGCATCTTCGCGGGCGACCTCGCCGCCGAGGTGCTCGCCGGCAACCCGCGGATCACGATGTCGGTCGTGGCGGGCGCCGGGCACTCCCTTCATCGCGACCGGCCGGAAGAAGCGATCCGACAGCTCCTGGAGGCACTCGCATGACCGCGTTCGACCCGACCCGCTACCTCCCGGACGACCTCCTCGCGCGCATCCGCGAACGCGCGCCGATCCACGACCGCGAGAACACGTTCCCGCAGCAGGACCTCGACGAGCTCCGCGACGCCGGCTACCTGTCGATCCTGGTCCCGGTCGAGCGCGGCGGCGCCGGACTCGGGCTCGCCGAGGCCGCGATCCTTCAGCAGCGTCTTGCGGGCGCAGCCCCCGCCACGGCCCTCGCGATCAACATGCACCTGGTGTGGACCGGGGTCGCGAAGGTCTTCTCCGACCGGGGTGTTCCCGGGCTCGAGTTCGTGCAGGACGGCGCGGTCGCCGGCGAGGTGTTCGCGTTCGGCATCAGCGAGGGCGGCAACGACCTCGTGCTGTTCGGCAGCGACACGGCCGCGGTGCCCGACGCCGACGGGGGCTACGCGTTCACGGGCACCAAGATCTTCACCTCGCTCGCGCCCGTCTGGACCAGGCTCGGACTGCACGGCCTCGACACCACCAGCGCGGACGCCCCGAAGCTCGTGTTCGCGTTCGTCGAGCGGACCGACGCCGTCACCACCTCGGACGACTGGGACACGCTCGGCATGCGCGGCACGCAGAGCAGGACGACGCGGCTCGACGGCGCCGTCGCCGACGCCGCGCACGTGGTCCGGCGGATCGACCAGGGCCCGAGCGCCGACCCCATCGTCTTCGGCATCTTCTCCGTGTTCGAGATCCTGCTCGCGTCGGTGTACACCGGCATCGCCCGCCGCGCACTGGAGCTGGCGGTCGCGACGGCGCAGACCCGTCGCTCCAAGAAGAGCGGCGCCGCGTACAGCCAGGACCCCGACATCCGTTGGCGCATCGCCGACATGGCGATCGCGTACGACGCGCTGCCGCCCCAGATCGCCGCGCTCGCGCGCGACGTGGACGAGCGCGTCGACCACGGGCCGCGCTGGTTCCCCGCCCTGTCCGGCCTCAAGCACCGTGCCGTGACGATGGCCAAGAGCGTGGTCGACGAGGCGATGCTGGTGGCGGGCGGCGGGTCCTACTTCTCCGGGAACGAGCTCTCCCGGCTGTACCGCGATGTCCTCGCCGGGATGTTCCATCCGTCCGACCCCGAGTCGGCGCACGCGACCGCGGCCAGCGCCTGGCTCGGACCCGTGGAGGCCTGACCGAACGCACGGATCGTGCAGGTCGGTCACTCAGATTCGACGGATCCGGTTGTCCATGACCGCCGCCAGTGCCAGGATCGCAGCATGGCACCGGCGAAGAAGAACTCCGCCCTCGACGCGATCTCCAAGACCATCATCGAGCTGCTGCAGGACGACGGGCGTCGCTCCTACTCCGACATCGGCCGCGTGGTGGGCCTCAGCGAGGCAGCGGTCCGCCAGCGCGTGCAGCGGCTCACCGAGACCGGCGTGATGCAGATCGTCGCGGTCACCGATCCGATGCAGCTCGGCTTCCACCGCCAGGCGATGATCGGCATCCGTGTGGCCGGGGACGCCCGGCACGTGGCGGAGGCGATCGCGGAGATCGACGCCGTCGACTACGTCGTCATCACGGTGGGCTCGTTCGACGTGATCGTCGAGGTCGTGTGCGAAGACGACGACCACCTGCTGGCCCTTGTGAACGACGTGATCCGTCCGATCGACGGCGTGCTGTCGACCGAGACGTTCATCTACGCGAAGCTGCAGAAGCAGCTCTACAACTGGGGGACCCGATGACCTCGCGCTCCGTGCCGTCCGCGTCCGCGCTGCAGTCCATGGCGAAGGATCACCTCTGGATGCACTTCACCCGCCAGTCGACCATGGCGGACTCCGGTGTGCCGATCATCGTCCGGGGCGACGGGCACCGCATCTGGGACATCGAGGGCCGGGAGTACATCGACGGTCTGGCGGGACTGTTCGTGGTGAACGCGGGACACGGCAGGCGCCGGCTCGCCGAGGCCGCGGCGGCGCAGGCGTCCGAACTGGCGTTCTTCCCGCTGTGGTCGTACGCGCACCCCGCGGCGATCGAGCTCGCGGACCGGCTGGCGGACGAGGCGCCCGGCGACCTCAACCGCGTGTTCTTCTCCACGGGCGGCGGCGAGGCGGTGGAGACGGCCTTCAAGCTCGCGAAGCACTACTGGAAGCTGCAGGGGAAGCCCGCCAAGCACAAGGTGATCTCGCGTGCCGTCGCTTATCACGGCACCCCGCAGGGGGCCCTCGCGATCACGGGGATCCCCGCCATGAAGGCGATGTTCGAGCCGGTCACACCCGGCGGGTTCCGCGTGCCCAACACCAACTTCTATCGTGCGGCCGAGATGGGCGCGCCCGCCGACGACCTCGAGGCGTTCGGGCGCTGGGCCGCCGACCGCATCGAGGAGATGATCCTGTTCGAGGGTGCGGACACCGTCGCGGCCGTGTTCCTCGAGCCGGTGCAGAACTCGGGCGGCTGCTTCCCCCCGCCGCCCGGCTACTTCGCCCGCGTGCGCGAGATCTGCGACCGGCACGACGTCCTGCTGGTGTCAGACGAGGTGATCTGCGCGTTCGGACGGCTCGGGCACACCTTCGCCTGCACGGGGCTGGGGTATGTGCCCGACATGATCACGTGCGCCAAGGGCATGACCAGCGGCTACTCCCCCATCGGCGCCACGATCGTGAGCGACCGCGTGTACGAGCCGTTCGCGCAGGGCGATGTCTCCTTCCCGCACGGCTACACGTTCGGCGGCCACCCCGTGTCGGCCGCGGTGGCCCTGGAGAACCTCGCGATCTTCGACGAGGAAGGGCTCAACGCGCACGTGCGGGAGAACTCGCCGGTGTTCCGCGCGGAGCTGGAGACACTGCTCGACCTCCCGCTGGTGGGAGACGTGCGCGGCGACGGGTACTTCTTCGGCATCGAGCTGGTCAAGGACACCGCCACGCGGGAGACGTTCGACGAGGAGGAGTCGGAGCGGCTGCTGCGCGGCTTCCTCTCGCCCGCGCTGTTCGAGGCCGGGCTGTACTGCCGGGCGGACGACCGCGGCGACCCGGTCATCCAGCTCGCCCCGCCGCTGACCGTCGGACCCGCGGAGTTCCGCGAGATCACGCAGATCCTGCGGGACGTGCTCACGCGGGCGCAGGCGGTGCTCTGAGCCAGGCCGTGCGGCGTCAGGAACGTTCTCGGGCTCCGCGGGGCCGCGCCAGCAGCGCGATGTGCAGCGCCGCCAGCACCTCGCCGTCGTCGAGGTCGACGGCGAGCAGATCCGCGATGACCGCGAGCCGCTGGTAGAACACGGAGCGGGACAGGTGGCTCGCCGTCGCGGCCGCCGACCGGTTCCCCGGGTGGGCGACGAGCGCGGCGAGCACGTCGAGCAGATCCCCGCGGCGCTCCCGGTCGTGGCGGATCAGCGGCGCGAGCATGCGTTCGCCGTGCTCTTGCAGTCGGCGGTCATCGCCGAGCGCCGCCACCAGCTGCGCCAGCGGACGGTCGGCTACGCGGCGCACGGTGTCGGCGGCGTCCTCCGGGGCCCGGGCGGCGAGTTCCAGTGCAGCCCTGGTGGACGCGAGGAGGCCGGGCACGTCGTCGGCCGGCTGACCGATGACGACCGCGACCGCGGGGCCGACGATGCGGCGC
>NZ_SSDM01000125.1:0-297 GCF_004794375.1 Microbacterium sp. K35
CGCGCCGTCCACCCCGGTGTCGCGAGGGCGGTGAACCGTCGGGCGGCCAGACGTGCCGCGCGTTCGGCGGCCGCGGGATCATGGCGCAGCAGTGACCGCGCCAGGTGGAACTCCGCCTCGCCGCGCGCCTGCCGCATGCGCTGCGCCCCGAACTGCACGGCCACCCGCCCGAGCAGCACCTCCGCCTCGGTCGTCAGGCCCGCGTCGCGGAGCACCTCGGCCCGATCGAGGTCGGCGATCGCGGCGGCCAGGTCGCTCGCCTCCGCCAGGGCGGGGCGGGAGCGGGTCATGAGCGCG
>NZ_SSDM01000126.1:0-2905 GCF_004794375.1 Microbacterium sp. K35
TCGACCTGATCGAACGGCTCAGTGGCGAGCCCCTCGATCAGGTCGAGCAGCTCGCCGGCGCGGTTGCCGGGCAGAGTCGCCATGTGCACGATCATCGCGGTCAGCGGATCCGCGGGCGCCGCCCCTCCCCCGACGGCGGCACGGGCAGCCGGAAGGTCGACCAGCGCGAAGGGCTCCCCCGCGCTGAGCCCGCCGAGGACCAGGCGGCGCACCGCCACGCGCGGGTGACGAGCGAGGTCCCAGGCGAGCCGGGCGCCCAGCGAGTAGCCGACCAGATCGATCTCGTCCGGTCCGATCGTCTCGGCGAGCGCGTCGAGCACGGCCGAGGTCGGGACCACGCCGAGCGCCTCCGCCTCACCGTGCGCCGGGAGGTCGATCACGACGCGCGGGCGGTCGCCGAGCACCCCCGTCCACTCCGTCTCCGGCCAGTCCTGGGAGCCGCGCGAGGCGAGGCCGTGCAGGAACACCACGGGTCGAGCTGTCTGTGCGGTCATGCGGCGCCTCCCTGTGCGGACCGGCGCCCCGCGATCAGCGCAGCCGCGCCAGGAACCGGTCGATGTAGCTCTCGTAGTCGGCGATGCGGTCGCCGTCCGGATACATGAGGTTGATGACGGTCGCGCCCACCGCCGCCGAGATGAACTCGTCCGCGAGCGGGCCGTAGTCCTGGCCGCGGATCGACCCCTCGTCCCGGGCCGCCTCCATCCGCTCGATCAGCGAGCGCCGCCACGACGCCAGGTGCCCGCGATACAGCTCCGCGAGCGCCTCGTTCGCCATCGCGTACTCCCACAGCGCCAGCAGCACCCGCCCCGCGGCGATCTGCTCCCGATCGCGCGGGATGGTCGCCTGCAGGAAGCCCCGCAGCGCATCGTCCGCCGCGACCGGCTCCTCGCCCGCCGCCTGCACGCCCTCCGACATCTGCTGCAGGATCGTCTCGAACGTCGCAGCGACGATGCTCTCCTTGCCGGGGAAGTAGTGCTTCAGAGCCCCGTTCGCGAACCCCGCCTCCGCGGCGATGCTGCGCATCGTCGCGGCCTCGAAGCCGCCCTTCAGGATGATGCTCTTGGCCACCTCGACGATGTCCCGTCGCCGCTGGTCGTGGTCGATGATCTTCGGCATGGCGTCCTTCCGGCCGGGTCCGGGTGAGTGCGAGTTCCGGCCTGGAGCTACCGTACCGCCGCATCGGGCACCTCCCGCAGAGCGAGCCACTGCGCCCGGCGCTCCCGCTGCGCGACCGGGTCGGCCACGGGCGAGGCGAGGCGCAGCCGCTCGGAGTAGGGGTGCCGCGGGGCGCGGGTGACCTGCTCGCCCTCGCCCACCTCCACCAGCTCGCCGCGGTACATCACGGCCACCCGGTGGCACACGCGCCGCACGACGCCGAGGTCGTGCGACACGAACAGGTACGCCACGCCGGTGTCGCGCTGCAGCTCGATGAACAGGTCGAGGATGGTGGCCTGCGTGGTGAGGTCGAGCGCGCTCACGGGCTCGTCGCACACGATCAGCCGCGGTCCGCGCACCAGGGCGCGGGCGATCGCGACGCGCTGCCGCTGACCGCCGGAGAACTCGCTCGGGTAGCGGTCCATGCTGGCCGAGGGCAGCCGCACCCGGTCGAGCATCTCGCACACCTTCGCCTCGGCGGCCTTCGCGCCGAGGCCGGTCGTGAGCAGCGGCTCGGTGAGGATGTCGCCGATCGTGAGGGCGGGGTTGAGCGAACCGTACGGGTCCTGGAACACGACCTGCACGTCGTCGGCGAGCGCGCGGCGGGCACGACCGCCCAGGCGGCTGATCTCGCGGCCGTCGAAGCGGATGCTCCCCTCGGTCACCGGGGCCAGGCCGAGGATGGCCTTGCCGAGCGTGGACTTGCCCGACCCGGACTCGCCCACGAGCCCGAGGCACTCCCCCGGCGCGATGTCGAGCGAGACCCCGTGCAGCGCGCGGAACGCGGTGCGCCCGCGCCCGTACTCCACCACCAGGTCGCTCACCTCGAGCAGCGGGCGGGTCGCGGTGTCGGTCGCGGCGGTCATGCGGGCACCTCCGTACGGTGGCGGTCGAGCTCGGCGCGGCCGGCGGCGTCGTCGAGCGAGGCGGCGATCAGCTCGCGCGTGTAGGGCTCCGCGGGCGCGGCGAACAGGTCGTCGACCGGTCCGGACTCCACGATGTCGCCGCCGCGCATCACGATCACGCGGTCGCAGATGTCGGCGACGACGCCGAAGTTGTGCGTGACGATCAGCAGCGCCATGCCGTACTCGGCCTGCAGCTCGCGCAGCAGCTCGAGCACCTCGGCCTGCACGGTCACGTCGAGCGCCGTGGTGGGCTCATCGGCCACGAGCAGTGAGGGCCGCCCGGCGATCGCGCCCGCGATGAGCACGCGCTGCGCCATGCCGCCGGACACCTGATGCGGGTAGCTGCGCATGACCCGGTCGGGGTCGGTGAGGCCGACCCGCACGAGCACGGCGCGCGCCCGCTCGGTCGCGGCCGCGCGGCTGAGTCCGTGCACGCGGCGCAGCGGCTCGACCAGCTGGTGCCCGATCGTGTACGAGGGGTCGAGGTTGCTCATGGGCTCCTGCGGCACGTAGCCGATCGTGCGCCCGAGCAGTGCGTGCCGCTGGGCGGGCGTCGCCGCGGTCACGTCGGTGCCGCCCACCCAGATCGCGTCGGCGGTGGCGCGGCCGGTGGAGGGCAGCAGATCGAGCACCGAGAACACCGTCTGCGACTTGCCCGATCCGGACTCGCCCACGATGCCGACGACCTCGCCGGGGGCCACGTCGAGGGTGACCCCGTGGACGACCTCGGTCTCGCCGTTCGGCGTGGCGTGCACGACGCGCAGGTTCTCGACGCGCAGCGCCGACGAGGCGGCCTCGTGCTGCGCGGCCCCGGTCGGGGCGGGGGCGTCGGCGGCGGCCGCGAG
>NZ_SSDM01000127.1:0-1325 GCF_004794375.1 Microbacterium sp. K35
GCCACGGGCACCCCGCCCGGAGAGGACCCTGTTCCGTCTGAGCCCGACACGACGACCACCCCCACCGACCAGACCCCGGCGCTCGAGCTGGACAAGGTGGCCGGCACGCCGGTCGACGTGAACGGGGACGGCCTCACCAACGCCGGGGACACGATCGACTACACCTTCACCGTGACCAACACCGGCAACGTGACCCTGACCGATGTCGCGGTCGCTGATCCGAAGGTCGGCACGGTGACCTGTGATGTGACGACCCTGGCACCGGGCGCGGTCGCCACCTGCACCGCCCCGGCGTACACCGTCACCACGGACGACGAGGCCGCCGGCGAGGTCGCGAACACCGCGACCGCCTCGGCGACAGACCCCGCGGGCGACCCGGCACCCACCGACGACGACAGCACCACCACCCCGGCCGTCCCGGCCGCGCCGGCGCTGTCGTTCGAGAAGACCGCGGGTGCTCCGGTGGACGTGAACGCGAACGGCATCACGGATGAGGGCGACACGATCGACTACACGTTCACGGTGACCAACACCGGCAACGTGACCCTGACCGACATCACCGTGAGTGACCCGAAGGCGGGGACCGTCACCTGCGATGTCACGACCCTGGCGCCCGGGGCCGTCGCGAGCTGCTCGGCGGCGACCTACACGGTCACGGCCGAGGATGAGGCGGCGGGCGAGGTCGCGAATACCGCTACCGCCACGGGGACGGAGCCCGGCGGTGACCCGGTCCCGTCCGACCCGGATTCGACGACGACCCCGTCGGAGGCGTCGGCCCCGGGGGTGACGATCGACAAGACGGCGGGTGACCCGGTGGACGTCAACGGCAACGGCCTGACCGATGTCGGCGACACGATCGCTTACTCGTTCACGATCACGAACACCGGCAACGTTCCCCTCGCGGATGTCGGTGTGAACGACCCCAAGGTCGGCACCGTCACCTGCGACGTCACGACGCTCGCCCCCGGCGAGGTCGCGACCTGCACCGCGGCGCCGTACGTCATCACGCAGGCCGACGTCGACGCGGGCGGGGTCGAGAACTCCGCGACCGCGACCGGCACGCCTCCCGGGGAGGATCCGGTCCCCTCGGAGCCCGACACGGTGGTGACGCCGGTCGATCAGGTGCCGTCGCTGTCGTTCGACAAGGTCGCCGGTGCTCCGGTGGATGTGAACGCCAATGGCATCACGGATGAGGGCGACACGATCGACTACACGTTCACGGTCACGAACACGGGTACGGTCACTGCGACGGACATCGCGGTCAGTGACCCGAAGGTCGGGACGGTGACGTGTGATGTCACGACCCTTGCCCCGGGCGAGGTCGC
>NZ_SSDM01000128.1:0-12078 GCF_004794375.1 Microbacterium sp. K35
CCCGGCGGCGCGTCCTGGCCGCGTCGCGCGCCCGGGGCTCGCGCGACAACGCGAACGACAACCGTCCGGTCCTGCGCGAGATCGTGCGCCTGCGGGCCGAGCGCGCCGCACTTCTCGGGCACCCCTCGCACGCGGCATACGTCACAGCCGACGAGACGGCGGGCTCTCCCGAGGCGGTCGAGCGGATGCTGCGCCGGCTGGCTGCTCCGTCGGCCCGCAACGCGCGCGCCGAGCGCGCGGCGCTCCAGGCGCTGGTCGACGAGTCGGAGCCCGCTCCCTTCCCGGTCGAGGCGCACGACTGGGCGTTCTACGCCGAGAAGGTGCGCACCGCCCGCTACGACATCGACACGGCTGCGCTGCGCCCCTGGTTCGAGGCGGAGCGCGTGCTGCAGGACGGCGTGTTCTTCGCGGCGACCCGGCTGTACGGAGTCACCTTCCGCGAGCGCGACGACCTGGTCGCCTACCACCCCGGAGCCCGGGTGTTCGAGGTGCGCAACGCCGACGGTTCCCCGCTCGGCCTCTACGTGCTCGACCTCTACACCCGCGACTCCAAGCGCGGCGGCGCCTGGATGAACGCGATCGTCAGCCAGTCACGACTCCGCGGCAGCGCGCCCGTCGTGGTCAACAACCTCAACGTCCCCCAGCCCGGAGAGGGAGAGCCCACGCTGTTGACGCTCGATGAGGTGACGACGCTGTTCCACGAGTTCGGGCACGCCCTGCACGGTCTGTTCGCGACGGTGACGTACCCCCACTTCGCCGGCACCAACGTGTTCCGCGACGTCGTCGAGTTCCCGAGTCAGGTCAACGAGATGTGGATCCTCTGGCCCGAGGTCCTGGACAACTACGCCCGCCACCACGAGACGGGAGAACCGCTCGACCCCGCGATCGTCGACCGCCTCCGGGCGACCGAGACGTTCGATCAGGGACACGCGACGAGCGAGTATCTGGCCGCCGCCTGGCTCGACCAGGCCTGGCATCGGCTCTCCGTCGACGACGACGTGGACGACGTCGCGGGGTTCGAGGCCGCGGCGCTGGCAGACATCGGGCTCGACGACCCCGCCGTGCCGACGCGGTATTCGTCGACGTACTTCGCGCACGTGTTCTCCGGCGGTTACAGCGCGGGGTACTACTCATACATCTGGAGCGAGGTGCTCGACGCCGACACGGTCGAGTGGTTCCGGGAGAACGGGGGCCTCACCCGCGAGAACGGCGACCGCTTCCGGGAGCGTCTGCTCGGGGTCGGCGGGTCGAAGGACCCCCTGGAGGCGTATCGCGACTTCCGCGGCCGCGACGCCGAGATCGCGCCGCTGCTGAAGCGCCGTGGACTCGACGGCTGACCCGTGGCACCCTGAGCACATGAACGCCTTCTCCGACGCCCCGTTCGGCCCTGCCGACCGGCTCGACCTCGACCCCGTCCCGCTCGCGGTCATCCGCCACGAGGCGCTCCGTCTCGCCGATCTCCGTGACGCCTTCGACTCCGGGTATCGCGCCATCGGCGACGCGTTCGCCGCCGGCACGCTGCTTCCCGCCGGTCCGGCACTGGCGATCTACCACGGCGACCCGATGGGTGTGTTCGATCTCGAGCTCGGGTTCCCCGTGCAGGCCTCGCCGTCCGACCCCCTCGCCACCGGTGACGGCACCGCCATCGTCGCATCCACGCTTCCGTCCGGATCCGCGGTGGCGACCACCGTCCTCGGCTCCTACGACGGTCTCGGGGCCGGATGGGCGGCTCTGGTCGCACGGGCGGCGGAGGCGGACCTCCATCCGCGCGGCGTCTGGATCGAGGTGTACGTCTCCGACCCGGACACGGCGCCGGAGGACCTGCGCACCGACCTCATCATGCCGGTCGGTTGACCGCCCCGCCGGCGTCGGTCGGGGTCAGGCGCTCTTGCGCTTGCGCTCCATCACCACGGTGGGCGGGGCGCCCTCGTCGACCGCGGCGCGCGTGATGATGACCTTCGCGACATCGTCGGCGGACGGGATCTCGAACATGACGGGGCCGAGCACGTCCTCGAGGATCGCGCGGAGCCCGCGGGCACCGGTCTTGCGCTCCACCGCGAGGTCGGCGATCGACCGCAGCGCCTCCTCCTCGAACTCCAGCTGCACGCCGTCGAGCTCGAACATGCGCTGATACTGCTTCACGAGCGCGTTGCGCGGGCCGGTGAGGATGTCGATCAGCGCGGCCTGGTCGAGCGGCGACACGTTGGTCACGACCGGCAGACGCCCGATGAACTCGGGGATGAGGCCGAACTTGTGGAGGTCTTCCGGCAGCACCTCGCTGAACAGGTCGAGGTCCTTGCCCTTGTCGTGCAGCGGGGCGCCGAAGCCGACGCCGTGCTTGCCGACGCGCGCCGACACGATGTCCTCCAGCCCGGCGAAGGCGCCGGCCACGATGAACAGCACGTTCGACGTGTCGATCTGCAGGAACTCCTGGTGCGGGTGCTTGCGGCCGCCCTGCGGCGGAACCGAGGCGACCGTTCCCTCGATGATCTTCAAGAGCGCCTGCTGCACGCCCTCGCCCGACACGTCGCGGGTGATCGAGGGGTTCTCGGCCTTGCGGGCGATCTTGTCGACCTCGTCGATGTAGATGATGCCCTGCTCGGCGCGCTTCACGTCGTAGTCGGCGGCCTGGATGAGCTTGAGGAGGATGTTCTCCACGTCTTCACCCACATAGCCCGCCTCGGTGAGCGCGGTGGCGTCGGCGACGGCGAACGGCACGTTGAGGCGCTTGGCGAGCGTCTGTGCCAGGTAGGTCTTGCCGCAGCCGGTCGGCCCGATGAGCAGGATGTTGCTCTTGGCGATCTCGACCTCTTCGGCCTTCTGCTCCGCCGGCTGCAGGGTGCCGTGCGCACGGACCCTCTTGTAGTGGTTGTAGACGGCGACGGCGAGGGCGCGCTTCGCGGGCTCCTGGCCGACCACGTACTCCTCGAGGAACGAGAAGATCTCCCGCGGCTTGGGCAGTTCGAACTCGGCGACGCCCTCGGCGGACGACTCCGCCATGCGCTCCTCGATGATCTCGTTGCACAGCTCGACGCACTCGTCGCAGATGTACACGCCGGGACCCGCGATGAGCTGCTGCACCTGCTTCTGGCTCTTTCCGCAGAAAGAACACTTGAACAGGTCAGCGCTTTCACCGATGCGGGCCATGCGCGTCCTCCTATGGGGGATCAGAGATCGTCCTTCGAGCCTAACCGCTGCATGCGACACCGGGCCGCATTGGCGCGGACTCGCTTCCGCGCGGCCCCGGCATCGAGAAGGGCCCCGCCCGCGGGATGCGCGACGGGGCCCCTCGTGCGGTCCGAGCTCAGACCATGCTCTTGGTGTGCCAGACGGTCTTCACCTCGGTGAACGCGGCGATCCGCTCGGGCGAGGCGACGACCTCGCCCGGAGCGACCACGCGCTTCAGGGTCTCCGCGGCGGCGATCTGCAGGTCGACCCAGTCGAGCGCTCCCGCGCCGGACAGGTCGAGCGCGTTGACGTCCTGGTGCGCGGCGAGCCAGGGCGCCATCTCCGCGGGCGACCCCGTCAGCACGTTCACGACGCCGCCGGGGAGGTCGCTCGTGGCCAGCACCTCCGCGAGGCTGATCGCCGACAGCGGGTGCTGCTCGCTCGCGATCACGACGACCGTGTTGCCCGCGACCAGCGCGGGCGCCACGACCGAGACCAGCCCGAGCAGCGCCGAGTCCTGCGGCGCGACGATCGCGACCACGCCGGTCGGCTCCGGCACGGAGATGTTGAAGTACGGGCCGGACACGGGGTTCGCGTTGCCCGCCACCTGGGCGTACTTGTCGCACCAGCCCGCGTACCAGACCCACAGGTCGATCGCCTCGTCCACCTGCGCGGTGGCCGCCGAGGACGACACGCCCTCCTGCGCCACGATCTCGTCGATGAACTGCGCGCGGCGCCCCTCCAGCACCTCCGCGACGCGGTACAGCACCTGGCCGCGGTTGTACGCGGTCGCCCCCGACCATCCCTTCACGGCCGCGCGCGCCGCGGTGACCGCGTCGCGGGCGTCCTTGCGCGAGGCCTTGGCGGCGTTCGCGAGGAAGCCGCCCTTGCGCGACACCACCTCGTACGTGCGACCCGACTCGCTGCGGGGGAAGGCCCCGCCGATCGCGAGCTTGTAGGTCTTCGGAACGCTCAGTCGCTTGCTCACGCTGCGGCTCCCTTGAGGTACGCGGTGAGCCCCTGGCGGCCGCCCTCGCGGCCGTATCCGGACTCCTTGTAGCCGCCGAACGGGCTCGACGGGTCGAAACGGTTGAACGTGTTGGCCCACACCACACCGGCGCGCAGCCGGTCGGCGACGGCGAGGATGCGCGAGCCCTTGTCGGACCAGATCCCCGCGGAGAGGCCGTACGGGGTGTTGTTCGCCTTCGCGATCGCCTCGGCGGGCGTCCGGAAGGTCAGCACGGACAGCACGGGCCCGAACACCTCGTCGCGCGCGATGCGGTGCGCGGCCTCGACACCGGTGAAGATCGTCGGCGCGAACCAGAAGCCCTGGTCGGGGATGGCGCAGTCGGCGGTCCAGCGCTCGGCACCCTCCGCCTCGCCGATGTCGCTCAGCTCGCGGATCCGCGCCAGCTGGGCGGCGGAGTTGATCGCGCCGATGTCGGTGTTCTTGTCGAGCGGGTCGCCGAGGCGCAGCGTCGACAGCCGGGCCTTGAGCCGGTCGACGACCTCGTCGTGGATGGACTCCTGCACCAGCAGGCGGCTGCCGGCGCAGCACACGTGGCCCTGGTTGAAGAAGATGCCGTTGACGATGCCCTCGACGGCCTGGTCGATCGGGGCGTCGTCGAACACGATGTTCGCCGCCTTGCCGCCCAGCTCCAGCGTCAGCTTCTTGTTCGTCCCGGCGACCGCGCGAGCGATGTCGCGACCCACGCCGGTGGAACCCGTGAAGGCGACCTTGTCCACGTCGGGGTGGCGCACGAGCGCGGCCCCGGTCTGCCCGGCACCCGTGACGATGTTCACGACGCCCGCGGGAAGGTCGGCCTGCTGCAGGATCTCCGCGAACAGCAGGGCCGTGAGCGGCGTGGTCTCGGCCGGCTTCAGCACGACCGTGTTGCCGGCGGCGAGAGCGGGCGCGAGCTTCCACGCGAGCATGAGCAGCGGGAAGTTCCAGGGGATGACCTGTCCGGCGACGCCGAGCGACCGCGGGTTCGCGCCGAGCCCGGCGTAGTCGAGCTTGTCCGCCCAGCCCGCGTAGTAGAAGAACCAGGAGGCGACGAGGGGAACGTCCACGTCGCGGCTCTCCTTGATGGGCTTGCCGTTGTCGAGGCTCTCGGCGACCGCGAGCTCGCGCGCGCGCTCCTGCACCAGGCGCGCGATGCGGAACAGGTACTTGCCGCGGTCGCGGCCGCTCATCCTCGACCACGTCTTGTCGTAGGCGCGGCGGGCGGCGGCGACCGCACGGTCGATGTCCTCGTCGCTCGCGGACGCGATCTCAGCGATGCGCTTCTCGCTCGACGGGGAGATGGTCGTGAAGGGGGTGCCCGAGCCGTCGACGAACTCGCCGTCGATGAACAGGCCGTAGCTGTCCCGGAGGTTCAGGATCGCGGTGGACTCCGGTGCCGGAGCGTATTCCAGAAATGACATGGTCGTCTTCCCGTCAGTCGATGGTGACGTAGTCGGGGCCCGAGTAGTGGCCGGAGCGGAGCTTCTGTCGCTGCAGGAGCACGTCGTTGAGGAGGCTGGAGGCGCCGAAGCGGAACAGGTGCGGCTGCAGCCACTCCTCCCCCACGGTCTCCGCCACGGTGACGAGGTACTTGACCGCGTCCTTCGAGGAGCGGATGCCACCGGCCGGCTTCACGCCGATCCGCTCGCCCGTGCCGCGGTACCAGTCGCGCACGGTCTCCAGCATGAGCAGCGTGGTGGGCAGCGTGGCCGCGGGCTGCACCTTGCCGGTCGACGTCTTGATGAAGTCGCCGCCCGCCAGGATCCCGAGCCACGACGCGCGCTTGATGTTGTCGTACGTGTTCAGCTCACCGGTCTCCAGGATCACCTTGAGCGAGGCGTAGGAGCCGTCCTCGCGGCGGCAGGCCTCCTTGACCTGGGCGATCTGGTCGAACACCAGGCCGTACCGGCCGGAGAGGAAGGCACCGCGGTCGATCACCATGTCGATCTCGTCGGCGCCCGCCGCGACCGCCTCGGCGGTGTCGGCCAGCTTGATCGCGAGCGACGACCGGCCGCTGGGGAACGCCGTGGCGACCGCGGCGACCGAGATGAGGCCGTCGTCCGGGTCGCCGTGCACGGAGCCCAGCGCCTCGACCGCGCCGCCGACCATGTCGCCGTAGACGCACACCGCGGCCACGCGCGGCGTGGAGGGGTCGGCGGCGTCGGGGGTCTTCGCCTTGGCGACGAGCGAGCGCACCTTGCCGGGGGTGTCGGCACCTTCGAGCGTCGTGAGGTCGATCAGACGGATGATGGTGTCGAGCGCCCAGGCCTTCGAGGTCGTCTTGATCGAGCGGGTGCCGAGACCGGCCGCCCGCTGCTCCAGCCCGACCGCGTCGACGCCCGGGAGTCCGTGCAGGAAGCGGCGCAGCGTGGCGTCGTCCGGCTCTCCGCCGAGGACGTCCACCGCCGCCCTGCGGCTGAGTTCTGTGGTGGTCACTGTTCCTCCAACAATGCTCGTGCTGTGGTCTCGTCGGTGACCAGCACGCTGCACAGGCCGCTGGTCACCACCGTTCGTGCGATGTCGTGCTTCGCGGGTCCCGCGGTCACGAAGACCGCGCGGTCGGCGCCGCGCAGCCGGTCGAGCGAGACGCCCACGGTGCGGGCGTCGAGCTGCGGGTCGACGATGTTCCCCTCCGCGTCGACGTAGCGGCCGAGCACGTCGCCGACGGCTCCGCGGCGTGCGAGCTCCTCCACGTCGTCCGCGCGGAGGTAGCCGTTCTCGACGTGCGCCGACGACGCGTCGCAGGGACCGGCGGTGAACAGGAACGCCTGCGCCTCCGCGGCCTCCTCGAGCACGGCCGCGACGGTGCGGTCGCCCTCGATGGCCCGCTTGGTCTCGACGTGCTCCAAAATCGCGGGACTCGGCAGCAGTGAGACCTGGCCGGACGCGCGCTGCGCGATCGTGACAGCCAGCCCCGCCGCGCCTCCGGAGCGGCGGTTGAGGCTGACCCCGCCGTTGAGCTGCACGACGGTGACGCCGTTGGCCCAGCCGTCGGGGAGCGCCTCGGCGACGGCGCGGAGGGTCTTGCCCCAGCTCACGCCGAGCGTGCGGGGTACCGGACGCATCGCGGTCAGAAAGTCGGCGGCCGCCTGGGCCACCCGCTCGAGCGTGCCGTCGTCGCCCTCCGGAGCAGGCACGACCACCGCGTCCTTGAGCCCGAAGCGCTCGACCAGCTCTCTCTCGAGCCCGAGGCGACGTGCGCGGGGATGCACGATCTCGATGCGCACGATCCCTCTCTCCCGGGCCTGGGTGAGCAGCCGTCCGACCTTCCAGCGGGAGATCTTGAGGAGGCCACCGATCTCGTCCTGCGTCTTGTCCTCGTCGTAGTACAGCTCGGCCACCCGCACCATGAGCAGGTCTTCTTCCACGGCATCCTCCTTCCCTGTCCAGGGTAGGCCCGATTCAGCGTTCGCGCACGCATCTGCTCATATGCGCACCCGACCCCCGTCCCGACGCACATCCGCCGGGCACGCGAAAGGGCGCCCGTCTCTCGACGGACGCCCTCTCGAACAGCGGGGCTTACGCGCGCTTGCGCGACGTGAGCACCTGGTCGACGATGCCGTACTCCAGCGCCTCGTTGGCGGAGAGGATCTTGTCGCGATCGATGTCGCGGTTCACCTGCTCCACGGGCTTGCCGGTGTGACGCGCCATGGTCTCCTCGAGCCACGTGCGCATCCGGAGGATCTCGGCGGCCTGGATCTCGATGTCCGACGCCTGACCGTGACCGGCCTCGCCCATCGCCGGCTGGTGCATGAGCACGCGGGCGTTCGGCAGGGCCAGACGCTTGCCCGGCGCACCCGCGGCGAGCAGCACCGACGCGGCCGACGCCGCCTGGCCCAGCACCACGGTCTGGATCTGCGGCGCGACGTACTGCATCGTGTCGTAGATCGCGGTCATGGCCGTGAACGAGCCACCGGGCGAGTTGATGTACATCGTGATGTCGCGCTCGGAGTCCTGGCTCTCCAGAACGAGCAGCTGCGCCATCACGTCGTCGGCGGACGCGTCGTCGACCTGCACGCCGAGGAAGATCACGCGATCCTCGAACAGCTTGTTGTACGGGTCCTGGCGCTTGAAGCCGTAGGCCGTGCGCTCCTCGAACTGCGGGAGCACGTAGCGGCTGGACGGCAGGTTTCCGGCGGACTGGAACGTGGGTGTGTACATGGTGTCCTCTCGCATCCTCACTCGGCGCCCGTGCCGCCGCCGCCGGTGACATCACTGGCGTGCTCGCGGATGTGGTCGACGAAGCCGTACTCGAGGGCCTCCTCCGCCGTGAACCAGCGGTCGCGGTCTCCGTCGGCGTTGATCTGCTCGACCGGCTTGCCGGTCTGACCCGCCGTGATCTCCGCGAGACGCTTCTTCATCGACAGGATGAGCTGCGCCTGGGTCTGGATGTCGCTCGCCGTGCCGCCGAAGCCGCCGTGCGGCTGGTGCAGCAGCACACGCGCGTTGGGCGTGATGTAGCGCTTGCCCTTGGTGCCGCTGGTCAGCAGCAGCTGACCCATCGAAGCGGCCATGCCGATGCCGACCGTGACGATGTCGTTCGGCACGAACTGCATCGTGTCGTAGATCGCCATGCCTGCGGTGATCGAGCCGCCGGGCGAGTTGATGTAGAGGTAGATGTCCTTCTCGGAGTCTTCGGCGGCGAGAAGGAGGATCTTCGCGCAGATCTCGTTGGCGTTCTCGTCTCGCACCTCCGAGCCGAGCCAGATGATGCGGTCCTTCAGCAACCTGTCGAAGACGCTTGTCGCGACGAGGGGTTCAGCCATGTCAGCTCCTGCTTCCGTGTTTCAGTGATTCGAATCTACCGGCGTCAACGCAGCACTCAGGTCGTGTTCGCCGTCGGCATATCAGGTGTCGCGCTCGGCCATCTCCTGCGCGTACGCGGTCATCGAACGGTGATAGCGCGGCAGGTGCGGAACCAGCGCCAGCAGCGCCACCGAGAGCCCCTGATGCGGGCGTCCGGCACTCGCGAGGATCAGTGCATGCACCACGGCGACCGCGTCGCGGTACGGGCCGTCGGCGGAGGCCTGCTCCTCGGCGCGGATCACCGCCAGCGCCTCGTCGTACTCCCCCAGGTTGCGCAGCGAGCTCGCCAGCTGGATCACGCACTGCGGGCGATGCTCCTCATCGAGCCCGAGAGCCAGCGCCCGGCGATACAGCTCGACCGCCTCGGCCGGGCGCCCTGCGGAGTCCCTGGCGCCCGCCCGCTCGAACTCCGCCCGCGCGTCGTCCGGGCCGCGCTCGGCGGCCAGGGCGTCGATCCGTGCGATCGTCTCGTCGCCGACCTCGTCACCGGTCGCCTCGGCCCACACCTGCTCGACCCGGTCGTCCCATGCGCTCATGCATCCTCCTCGTCGATGCGACAGAAGAGGGCGGATGCCGCAGCATCCGCCCTCTTCACCGTTCGTGCGATCACTCGCCCTTGTCGGCAGCCTTCTTGGCCGGAGCCTTCTTGGCGGCCGGCTTCTTGGCGGCGGGCTTCTCCTCCGCGTCGGCGTCCTTCTTGGCCGGAGCCTTCTTGGCCGGAGCCTTCTTGGCGGGAGCCTTCTTGGCGGCGGGCTTCTCCTCCGCGGGCTCCTCTTCGGCGGCCTCGTCCTGAGCGGCCTCGTCGTCGGTCACCACGAAGTCGGACAGATCGACGGGCTTGCCGTTGGTGTCGACGACCTTGACCTTGCCCAGCGCGATCGCGAGCGCCTTGTTGCGGGCGACCTCACCGACGAGGGCGGGCAGCTGGTTGGACGACTGCAGCGCCTCGACGAACTCCTGCGGAGCCATGCCGTACTGCGCGGCGGACTGGATGAGGTACTGCGAGAGCTCCTCCTGCGAGACCTGCACGTCGGCCTGCTCGGCGATCGTGTCGAGCAGCACCTGCGTGCGGAACTGCTTCTCGCTCGCCTCGGTGACCTCGGCGCGGTGCACGTCGTCTTCCAGGCGACCCTCGCCCTCGAGGTGGTTGTGCACCTCGTCCTCGATGAGCTGCGGCGGAACCGGGATGTCGATCTGCTCGAGCAGCGTCTCGACGAGCTTGTCGCGGGCGGCGGAACCCTGCGTGAACACGCCCTGCTGCGCGACGCGCTCGGCCAGGCTCGCGCGGAGCTCGGCGATCGTGTCGAACTCGCTGGCGATCTGCGCGAACTCGTCGTCGGCCTCGGGCAGCTCGCGCTCCTTGACGGCCTTGACGGTGACGGAGACCTCCGCCTCCTTGCCGGCGTGGTCTCCGCCGACCAGGGCGGAGCGGAACGTGGTCTCCTCGCCTGCGGTGAGCGACTCCACCGCGTCGTCGATGCCCTCCAGCAGCTCACCGGAGCCGATCTCGTACGAGACGCCCTCGGCGCGGTCGATCTCGGCGCCGTCGATCGTCGCGACCAGGTCGAGCTCGACGAAGTCGCCCTTCGCGGCCGGACGGTCCACGGGGATCAGCGTGCCGAAGCGCGCGCGCATGTTGTCGAGCTCGGCGTCGAGCGCGGCCTCGTCGGCCTCGACGGCGTCGACGGTCAGCGTGACACCCGCGTAGTCGGGGAGGTCGATCTCGGGACGGACATCGACCTCGATGTCGACGAGCAGGTCGCCCGAGAAGTCCTTCTCGTTCGGCCACTGCGTGATCTCGGCGGCCGGGCGGCCGACGATGCGCAGCTTGTGCTCGGTCGTCGCCTCGCGGAAGAACTTGTCGAGGCCCTCGTTGACGGCGTGCTCGATGACCGCGCCGCGGCCGATGCGCTGGTCGATGATCGGCGCGGGGACCTTGCCCTTGCGGAAGCCGGGGATCTGCACGTCCTGGGCGATGTGCTCGTAGGCGTGAGCGATGCTGGGCTTGAGGTCTTCCGGGGTGACCGTGATGCTGAGCTTGACCCGGGTCGGGGTCAGCTTCTCGACGGTGCTGTTCGCCATGCTGGTGTGTTCTCCTTGTGGTTTCCGCGCGGACGCGGCTGAAAAGTCGAGGATCTGAGTCGGGGCGACAGGAGTTGAACCTGCGACCTCCCGCTCCCAAAGCGGGCGCTCTACCAAGCTGAGCTACGCCCCGGGGAATCCGCACGCAGATTCAGCCCCACCGAGTCTAACGGACCGGAGCATGCCCGACCGTCCGCTATGATCGTGGGAGTCCGGACTCCGGTTCCGGGGGTGTAGCTCAATGGTAGAGTCTCAGTCTTCCAAACTGATTGCGCGGGTTCGATTCCCGTCACCCCCTCTCCCACGGCAGAGCGTCAGCGCTCAGAGCCGTTTCCGCATCTGCTGCGTCACGACCGCGTAACCCGCCGCGTCGTACATGCGGATCGCCGCCGCGTTGCCGCCGAACACGTTGAGCTCCAGCGCCTCGGCACCGGCATCGCGCGCCGCGCTCTCCACCGCGGCGAGCAACGCCCTGCCCAGGCCCTCTCCTCGGCGATCCCGCACGACCTCGATGTCATAGAGGAACGCGACGCCGGGCGCCCCTCGCGGGTGGTCGAGCCCCACCCAGGCGCGACCGATCGGACGTCCGTCCTCGTCGAGCCCTCGCAGCACGAGCATGCGCGACGTCGCTGGTCCCTTCGGAAGCATCCGCGCATTCTCCGCCCGCGCGCGATCGACGGCGCCATCCCGCTCCCACCGGCCGGCAGCGACCTGCTCCGCCGCATACTCGCGGGCGATCGCCCCCATCCATTCCTCGAACTCGTCGGTCGTCATCCGTCGGACGCTCACCTGTGCCATCGACTCATCCTGTCACCGGCCGGTCGCGGGACGCAGCGCCGGTCCAATACGCTGACAGCAGATCTCCGCAGCCCGACCGGAAGGCATCAGCGAATGGGCACGTCGTGACGGACCCCGGCGCCCCGAGCGCCGCACCCGCCGGCCCCCCGGGAGGAGCGGGCCATCGGCTTCCGCCGCGGTTCGCGAGCGCGCCCTCCGCTCCCCTGCTCGCCCCGCTC
>NZ_SSDM01000129.1:0-10590 GCF_004794375.1 Microbacterium sp. K35
CGCGCGAGCCCGCGAGGCCGTCGCCACGGTGGCGCGGGAGCTGACCGCGCGCGGCGAGGCCGCCGGAGGAGCGGCGCAGGAGGTGCTCGAGGCGCAGGCCATGATCGCCGAGGACCCGACGCTGCAGGACGAGGTGGATGCCCGCATCGACGGCGGCGCCACCGCGGAGTGGGCCGTGCACGACGCGTTCGCCGGGTTCCGCGCGACGCTGGAGGCCGTGGGCGGCTACCTCGGGGAGCGCGCCGCCGACCTCGACGACATCGCCCAGCGCGTGCTCGCCCGCCTGCGCGGGGTCGACGCCCCCGGCGTGCCGAACCCCGGGCACCCGTTCGTGCTGGTCGCGCGCGACCTCGCCCCGGCGGACACCGCGCTGCTCGACCTCGACCAGGTGCTCGCGCTCATCACCACCGACGGCGGCCCCACGTCGCACACCGCGATCCTCGCCCGTGAGAAGGGCATCGTCGCGATCGTCGGGGCGTCCGAGGGCACCGCCCTCACCACGGGCGAGACCGTGATCGTCGACGCCGCTGCCGGGGTCGTGACCCGCGAGCCCAGCACCGAGGCCCTCGCCCGAGCCGCGGAGCGCGCCGCGGCCCGACGCTCGGCCGTCGATGCACCAGCCACTCCCGGCGCCCTCGCCGACGGCACGCCCATCGCGCTGCTGGCGAACCTGGGGAAGCCTGCGGACGCCGCCGATGCGGTCGCTCGGGGGGCCGAGGGCGTCGGGCTGTTCCGCACCGAGTTCCTGTTCCTCTCGGCGTCCCAGGCCCCGACGGTGGCGCAGCAGCGCGAGTCGTACCGCGAGCTCCTGGCGGCGTTCCCCGGCCGGAAGGTCGTGGTGCGCATGCTCGACGCGGGCGCCGACAAGCCCCTGGCCTTCCTCAACGACGCGCACGAGGAGAACCCGGCCCTGGGGCTCCGCGGCCTCCGGGCGCTGCGGGCGAGCGAGGACATCCTGCGCGAGCAGCTCACGGCGCTCGCGGAAGCCGACGCCGAGACCGACGCCGACCTGTGGGTCATGGCGCCCATGGTCGCGACGGTCGAGGAGACCGTGTACTTCACGGGGCTCGCACGCGAGTACGGGCTGAAGACCGCCGGGGTCATGGTCGAGGTCCCGTCCAGCGCCCTGCTGGCCGACCGGGTGCTCGCCCACGCGGACTTCGCCTCGATCGGCACCAACGACCTGACGCAGTACACGATGGCGGCCGACCGCCTGCTCGGCTCGGTCGCGTCGTTCCAGGACCCGTGGCACCCCGCGGTGCTCCGCCTGGTGCGCGAGGTCGGCGCGGCCGGTGCCCGTCTCGGCAAGCCCGTGGGCATCTGCGGGGAGGCCGCGGCCGACCCCCTCCTCGCCGTCGTGCTCGTGGGTCTCGGGGCGACCAGTCTCTCGATGGCGCCGTCCGCGTTGGCCGACGTGCGCCGCGCCCTCTCCGAACGCACCGCATCCGACGCGCTCAGCCTGGCGGAAGCCGCGCTGGACGCCGACGACGCCTCCTCCGCCCGAACCGCCGTGGCGACCCTCGCCGCGGCACTCCCCCCTCACCAGAAAGAGACGACATCATGACGACGACGTCACCTGCCGCCACGAGACCCGGCGGCCTCCGCCTGGGTGTCCAGCGCTTCGGCACCTTCCTCTCGGGCATGATCATGCCGAACATCGCGGCCTTCATCGCCTGGGGCTTCATCACGATGCTCTTCATCCCCGCCGGCTTCTTCGGCGCGGACAGCCCCTTCGGCTGGCACTGGGCCGGGGTCGCCGAGATCATCGGCGGCGGCGGCGACTCGGCCGTGATCGGCTGGCAGGGTGCCATGACCGCGGTGGCCGAGGGAGACGGCGGCAACATCCTGGCGTACGTCGGGCTGGTCGGCCCGATGGTCACGTACCTGCTGCCGCTGCTGATCGCCAACACCGCGGGCCGCCTGGTCTACGGCGAGCGCGGTGGCGTCGTCGCCACGATCGCCACGGTCGGCGTGATCGTCGGCACGAACATCCCGATGTTCCTCGGCGCCATGATCATGGGACCGATCGCCGCATGGCTCACGAAGCAGATGGATCGCCTGTGGGACGGCAAGATCCGCCCCGGGTTCGAGATGCTCGTGAACAACTTCTCGGCGGGCATCCTCGGCATGATCCTCGCGATCGTCGGCTTCTTCGCGTTCGGACCGGTCATGCTCGGCATCAGCACCGCGCTGGGCGCCGCCGTCGACTGGCTCGTGGGACTGAACCTGCTGCCGCTGGTGTCGATCATCGTCGAGCCCGCGAAGGTGCTGTTCCTCAACAACGCCATCAACCACGGCGTGTTCACCCCGCTCGGCATCGAGCAGGCGACCGAGACCGGCAAGTCGATCCTGTTCCTCATCGAGGCGAACCCAGGTCCGGGCATCGGCCTGCTGCTGGCGTTCAGCTTCTTCGGGGTCGGTGCCGCGCGGGCGTCCGCGCCCGGAGCCGCGATCATCCAGTTCTTCGGCGGCATCCACGAGATCTACTTCCCGTACGCGCTGAGCAAGCCGGCAACGATCCTCGCCCTGATCGCGGGTGGAGCGACCGGTGTCACCACGAACATGCTCCTCGGCGGAGGCCTGGCCTTCCCGGCGGCGCCCGGCAGCATCATCGCGGTGACCGCCGCGGCGATCGGCCCCGGCGTCGCGAACCTGCTCGTGGTCTACCTGTCCGTCATCCTCGCTGCCGCCGTCACGTTCCTGCTCACCGCCGTGATCCTGCGGGCCTCGCGCAAGCGCGACCTCGCGGCGGAGGGCGACACGTTCGGTGCGGCGATCGCGCAGACCGAGGCGAACAAGGGCAAGTCGTCCGCCGCGATGGACGCGCTGCGCACCTCGTCGGGCGCTGCGACAGCGACCGCCGCGACCGAGGCGCCCGCGACCGCGGTCGCCGACCGGCCGATCTCCACGATCGTGTTCGCGTGCGACGCCGGCATGGGCTCCTCGGCGATGGGCGCCAGCGTGCTCCGCAACAAGATCAAGAAGGCCGGGATCGAGGGCGTCACCGTGACCAACGCGGCGATCGCGAACCTCGACGGCACCGCCGACCTGGTGATCACGCAGCAGCAGCTCACGGAGCGGGCGCAGACGAAGTCGCCGAACTCCATCCACGTCTCCGTCGACAACTTCATGAACTCGCCGAAGTACGAAGAGGTCGTCGAGATGGTCAGGGAACAGCGAAAGGACGAAGAATGAGCGTGCTCACCCTCGAGCAGATCCGGATCCACCCGTCGGGTGCGACGCGGGACGACGCTCTCCAGGAGGCGACGGACATCCTCGTCGCCGCCGGAGCGGTCACCCCCGCCTACGTCGACGCGATGCGGCAGCGCGAGCAGACCGTGTCGACCTACATGGGCAACGGGCTCGCGATCCCGCACGGCACCAACGACGCGAAGGACGCCATCCTCGCCTCGGCCCTCTCGGTCGTGCGCTACGACGGCGGCGTCGACTGGGACGGCGAGCAGGCGACCTTCGTGATCGGCATCGCCGGTGTCGGGGACGAGCACCTGGAGATCCTGTCGCGCATCGCGATCCTGTTCTCGGACGAGGACGACGTCGCGAAGCTCGCCGCGGCGCAGACCCCGGAGGAGCTCTACACGCTCCTGTCGGAGGTGAACGAGGCATGAAGGCGGTCCACTTCGGGGCCGGCAACATCGGGCGCGGATTCGTCGGCCTGCTGCTGCACGAGGGCGGGTACGAGGTCGTGTTCTCGGATGTCGCCGGGGCTCTCGTCGACGCCATCAACGCGGTCGACGAGTACACCGTGCACGAGGCCGGCCCCGGGGGGACCGATCACGTCGTCACCGGGTTCCGCGCGGTGAACAGCCGCACCGACCCCGATGCCGTCGCGGAGGAGGTGGCGACCGCGGACGTCGTCACCACGGCCGTGGGACCGACGGTGCTGCGCTTCGTGGCGCCGTCGATCGTCGCGGGGCTCGCGCTCCGCTCCCCCTCGGCCGCGCCGCTGCAGGTCATGGCGTGCGAGAACGCGATCGGCGCCACCGACCAGCTGCGCGCCGAGGTCGCCGCGGCCGCCGGGGCCGACGCCGAGGCCCTGCTGTCGCGCGCGGTGTTCGCGAACACCGCGGTGGACCGCATCGTGCCCGCGCAGCCCGAGGGCGCGGGCGTCGACGTCACGGTGGAGCCGTACGTGGAGTGGGCCATCGAGTCGGGGCCGTTCGGGGACGCGCCGCCGCACATCCCGGGGGCGCACTTCGTCGCGGACCTCGCGCCGTACATCGAGCGCAAGCTGTTCACGGTGAACACGGGACACGCCGCGACCGCGTACTTCGGCGCTCGCGCGGGCATCGAGCGCATCTCGGACGCGCTGGCCGACCCCGACATCGCCGCCCGGGTGTCCGCGGCCCTGCAGGAGACATCGGCCGTGCTCGCGGCGGTGCACGGTCTCGATCCGGCCGAGCTCGCCGCGTACCGCGCCACGATCCTCGACCGGTTCCGCAACCCGGAACTGGTCGACACGGTGCAGCGCGTGGGGCGGCAGCCGCTGCGCAAGATCTCCCGCCACGAGCGTTTCATCGGCCCCGCCGCGATGGCCGCGGAGCGCGGGCTGCCGACCGGGGCCCTGGTGGCCGCCGTCGCCGCCGCTCTCGAGTTCGACGACCCCGCGGATGAGCAGTCCGTCGAGCTCCAGGCGCTCCTGCGCAGCGAGGACGCCGGAGCGTTCACGACCCGCGCCACCGGACTCGACCCCGAACACCCGCTGTACGACGCGGTGCGCGAGGCCGTCGCCGCCCGGCAGGCCGTCCTGCGCGACACCTGATCCGCCGCCGCGACCGTCCACGACGCGCCCCCGCGCACCGCTACGATCGGTGCGCGGGGGCGTTTTTTCGAGCACAGCGACGTGCGGGGAGCGGGATGAACAGATACGCCGTGATCGGCGCGGGGCCATCGGGCCTGGCAGCAGCCAGAGCGCTGCAGAAGCGCGGCATCGCCGTGGACGGGTACGAGGCGTCGCACGGCGTCGGCGGCCTGTGGGACATCGACAACCCGCGCAGCACCATGTACGAGTCCGCGCACCTGATCTCCTCGCGCACCACGACCGAGTTCGCGGAGTTCCCGATGCGGACCACCGCGGACTACCCGGGGCACCGCGTGCTCAAGGAGTACTTCACCGACTACGCCGAGCACTTCGGCCTGACAGGGCTGTTCCGCTTCGACACGGCCGTGACCAGGCTCGAACCCCGCGACGGCGGCTGGGACCTCACCGCCACGGGACCGGACGGCGAGCACACCCGGTGGTACGCGGGCGTGGTGCTCGCGAACGGCACGCTCGCCACGCCGAACGTCCCCTCGTTCCGCGGTGCGTTCACGGGCGAGCTGCAGCACACCAGCGCGTACCGGTCGCCGCAGCAGCTCGCGGGGAAGCGCGTTCTGCTGATCGGCGCGGGCAACTCGGGGTGCGACATCGCCGTCGACGCCGTGCACCATGCGGCGTCGGTCGACATGAGCGTGCGCCGCGGCTACTACTTCGTGCCGCGCTACCTGTTCGGGCGTCCCAGCGACACGCTCAACCAGGGCCGACCGCTGCCCGCCCGGCTCAAGCAGGCGATCGACACCCGCGTGCTGCGGGCGTTCACGGGCGATCCGGTACGGTTCGGCTTCCCCCGGCCCGACTACCGGCTGTACGAGTCGCACCCGATCGTGAACACGCTCGTCCTGAACCACCTCGGCCAGGGCGACCTGCGCATCCGACCCGACATCGACCGCTTCGACGGCTCCACGGTGCACTTCCGCGACGGGAGCGCGGACGACTACGACCTGGTCCTGCTCGCCACCGGCTACCGCCTCGACTACCCGTTCGTCGATCCGGAGCACCTGCACTGGCGCGGGGCGGCCCCGAGGCTGTTCCTGAACGTGTTCCCCTCCTCCTTCAACGGGCTGTTCGTGATGGGCATGATCGAGGCGTCGGGGATCGGGTGGCAGGGGCGCTACGAGCAGGCCGAGCTCCTCGCCTCCTACCTGCACGCGGTGGAGACGGCTCCCGAGCGCGGCGCGCGATTCCGCGAGCGGGTGACCGGGGCCCCGTGGCCGGACGTGACCGGCGGCTACCACTACCTCGGCCTCGACCGGATGGCCTACTACGTGAACAAGGACGCCTATCGCCGCGCGGTCCGGCAGGAGCGGCAGTCGCTGGAGGCCGGGGCGTGAACGTCGACGACGTGGTGCTCTCCTTCACCCCCGGCACGCTCACGATCCTCAACGTGGTGCTCGGCCTGATCATGTTCGGCATCGCGCTGGACACGTCACCGCAAGACTTCCGCGTCGTGGCGAAGCACCCGAAGCCGTTCGCGATCGCGATCCTCGCCCAGCTCCTGCTGCTCCCCGTCGCGACGTTCCTGCTCACGCTGGTGCTGCCCGTCCCGCCGTCGATGGCGTTGGGGATGCTGCTGGTCGCGTGCTGTCCGCCCGGCAACATCTCGCAGGTGCTCACGCATCGCGCGGGCGGCAACGTCGCGCTGTCCGTGTCGCTCACGGCGGTCGGCAACCTGGTCTACATCGTCGCGATGCCGCTGAGCATCACGTTCTGGGGGTCGCTGCACCCGACCGCACGCACGCTGCTGCGCGACATCTCGCTCGACCCGTGGCGCATGCTGCTCGAGATCCTGCTGATCGTCGGTCTCCCGTTCGCCCTCGGGCTGCTGCTGCGGGCGAAGCTGCCGGGGGTGAGCGCGCGCGTGCAGCCCTTCGTGAAGTGGTTCAGCCTGCTCGCACTGCTGGGCTTCATCGTGGCCGCCCTGATCGGCAACTGGACGGTGTTCGTGCAGGTGCTCGGCATCATCCTCCTGGTGGTCGCCGTGCACGATGCGGTCGCGCTGGCCCTCGGTTACGGCACGGCCGTGGTCGGCGGACTGGGCACCCGCGAGCGCAAGGCCATGACCTTCGAGGTGGGCATCCGCAACGCCGGGCTCGGCCTGGGCCTGGTCTTCCTGTTCTTCGACGGGCTGGGCGGCATGGCCATCGTGGCGGGCTGGTGGGGCATCTGGGACATCATCGCCGGACTCGTGCTCGCCGGACTGTGGGCGCGGCACACCCGACGGCGGACCGGAAGCCCCGACGGCGATGCGAGTGGTCGCATGAGCATCGAGGCGGCCTGATGCGGCGGGTGCTGATCACGGGCGGTGCGGGTTTCCTCGGCGCGCACGTCGCGAGCGCCCTCGCGCGCCGTGACGACGTGGAGCTGGTCGTGGCCGCGGATGTGCGGGACACCCCCGCGCGGGACGGCGTCGTGAACGCGCTGCTCGACGTGACCGATGCCGCAGCCGTCGCGCCCCTGCTGCGCGCCCACCGGATCGACACCGTGGTGCACCTCGCCGCGATCGTGAACCCGGGTCGCGACGTCGACCGGGAGTACCGGGTCGATGTGATCGGCTCCGCGAATGTGCTCGCCGCGTGCGTCGAGACCGGCGTACGTCGGATCGTCGTGTCGAGCTCGGGCGCCGCGTACGGCTACCACCCCGACAACCCTGCCTGGATCGACGAGAGCACGCCTCTGCGCGGCAACGACGCGTTCCCGTACGCGCGCCACAAACGGCTGGTCGAGGAGATGCTGTCCGACTGCCGGAGCGAGCACCCCGGACTCGAGCAGGTCGTGTTCCGCATCGGGACGATCCTCGGTCCGACCGTGCGGAATCAGATCACCGCGCTCTGGGACGGGCGGCGCATCCTGCGCATCGCGGGCTCCGACTCCCCCTTCGTGTTCGTCTGGGTCGACGACGTCGCGACCGCGATGGTGCGGGCGGCGACGGACGGACCGGCCGGGGTGTTCAACGTCGCCGGAGACGGGCGTCTCACGGTGCCGCAGATCGCCGCGCGGCTCGGCAAGCGACAGCTCGTGGTCCCCGCGTGGGCACTGGACGCGGCGCTCCGCCTGGGACGGATGCTCCGGCTCACCGAGCACGGGCCGGAGAAGGTGCCGTTCCTGCGCTGGCGGCCCGTCCTGTCCAACCGCCGACTCATCGAGGATTTCGGCTTCACGCCCACGCGCACCTCGGCGGAGGCGTTCGAGGAGTACCTGGTCACGCACCCCTCCGTCTCCCGCCGACGGGAGTAGCGTTGCCTCCGTGCAGAAGAAGCCCCGCCGCCGCATCCTGAGACGTGTCCTGTGGGCTCTGGCCATCGTGCTGGTCCTCGCGATCGGCGGTGTGCTCGCCTACACCCAGATCGGGGTCATGCCGGCCGAACCGGGTCCGCTCGCCGAGGTCCGTGACAATTCGGCGATCACCGTGACCGACGCCGACGAAGGCATCGTGCTGGAACCCGCCGACGGCGACTCGGAACGGGGCCTGGTGTTCATCCCGGGCGCCAAGGTCGATCCGTGGGCCTATGCGGCCCCGCTCCAGGGCCTCGCCGAGGAGGGCATCACGGTCGTGATCACCCGGCCGTGGTTGAACCTCGCGTTCTTCGACCCCCGCGGCCTGGACGACTTCACGTCCGCGGCGCCCGATGTCGAGTCCTGGGCCGTCGGCGGCCACTCCCTGGGCGGCGTCCGCGCCTGCCAGCTCGCCACCGCCGCCGATGCTCTGGTGCTGTTCGCGTCGTACTGCGCGAACGACCTGTCCGATTCCGATCTCCCGGTGCTCAGCGTGGCCGGGAGCGAGGACGGCCTGTCCACTCCGGAGAAGATCGCCGATGCGCGGCCGATGCTCCCCGTCGACGCCGAACTCGTCGAGATCGACGGCGCCTCTCATGCCTCGTTCGGCGATTACGGGCCACAGGCGGGCGACGGCGAGCCGACCCTGTCCGAGGAGGAGATGCGCGCGCAGCTCACCGACATCGTGGGCGGGTTCCTGCTGTCGGTCCCCCGCTGACCGGCACCTTTCAGCCGAGGACGGGGTCGAGCAGCGGGTGCAGGTGCCGGGTGCCGAGCACGAGCGACGCCGTCCGCGCCCCGGCCTCCAGCGCGGCGGCGAGCCCGGCTCCGCCCAGTCGGGCGTCCAGCACGCCGGCGAGGAACGCGTCGCCTGCGCCGTTGGTGTCGACGACCGTGGTGGGCACCGCGCGCACGCGCACCTCGGTCCCGTCCGCATCGATCGCCACCGCGCCGTCCGCGCCGAGCGTGCACACCGCGAGCTGGGCGCCCGCGTCGACCGTGGCCCGCAGGAACTCCACCGGAGAGTCCAGGCGGTCGGCGTTGCAGAACACGGCATGCGCGGCGGCGAGGAACGGCCGGTGGAACGCGGCCGTGCCGTCGTAGTCGTGCACGTCCACCCAGAGCGGCGTGCCGCTCCGCCGTGCCAGCGGGAGCAGGCGCAACGGTTCAGCGGCCAGGTCGAGCACGACCGCGTCCGCCACCGCCAGCTCTGCCGCCAGGGCCGCATCGTCGCGCCCGTCGCCCGCCTCCGGCGTCGCCAGGTACAGCGACACGCGCTCCCCCGCCCTCGTCATGAGGTTCAGGTGGCGCTCCGTCACGCCGTCCGACCAGTGCACGGGCACTCCGGCAGCGGCCAGGGCCTCGCGCACCCGCCGGCCGTCGTCGTCCGACCCCGCGATCGCGTGCAGCGCCACCGCGCGCCCGAGCACGGTCAGGCTCAGCGCCTTGCCCGCACTCGTGCCGCCGACCGTCTCCCAGCTGTCCTCGGTGAACTGCATGTGCGGTTCCGGCTCCGGCAGCCGGTCGAGCACGACGATCCTGTTCCAGGCGGCGGGACCGACGATGACGACCGCGGCCACGCGTCAGCCGATCCGCGACACCAGGGCGTCGAGCCCCATGCCGTAGTCGATGCGCACCACGGGAAGCGCGAGCTTGTCCGTACCGATCTGCACGTACCCGGGCTCGATCGTCCGCGCCATCTCAAAGCCGGCCTGCGCCACGCCCTGCTTCGCCGTGTCGTTGTAGTGTCCGAAGGGGTAGGCCATGACCTCGCGGACACCCAGCACATCGCCCGAGGCGTTGAGGTCGGCGGCGATCTGATCGGCCGTCCAGTTCACCATCCGCCCCTTGCCGTTCTCCCCCGCCTGGTGCATGTCGTTGGTGTGCGAGCGCCGCAGCACGTAGATCGACGGGGGCGGATCGGTCCGGTAGGCCGTGATCATGAACGAGGTCGACAGCAGGCGGTACTTGTCGATCACGGGCACGGCGAGGTCGAACCAGCTCTGGTCGGCGTCGTCGTCCGTGATGATGACCGAGCGCGCGGGCAGGAACAGCCGGCCGTCGATGAACGCGCTGAGCTCGTCCCACGTCGGCAGGTAGAAGCCCGTGGTGGCGATGTGGTTCATCTGCGCGTCGAAGTCGCCGATGTAGGCGTAGTTCCCGCGCAGCCAGCCTGTCTCCCCGTCCGGGTTCGATGTGAACTGGTGGTACATGAGGATCGGCACGCGCGTGCCCTCCGCCGCGTTCTCCTCCGGGGTCTTCCAGGCCGCGAACAGCTCGATCCGCTGGTCGTCGCACACCACGGGGTCGGCGCCGTTGACGCGGGCCTCCGGAGTGAAGGCCGCCGCGTCTGCCGCCGTCGGGTACCACCCGGCGAACACCTTCCCCGCCACGGCCGGGATCGGCAGCGCGACGTACAGGCCGTTCTGCCACTGCAGCTGCGGATCCGCCGGGGCGCCCTCGCCGGCGGATCCGCAGCT
>NZ_SSDM01000130.1:0-16164 GCF_004794375.1 Microbacterium sp. K35
CGGCCAGCGCACCGAGGCCCCCGCACCGGCCGCCGGCAACCGCGAGCAGCGTCGGGCGCAGGGCAAGAAGAAGAAGTGACCCGAGCAGGGTGAGAGGAGGGCCAGTCCGTGCGGATTGGCCCTCCTTTCGTCCCTGTAGGCTTGATCGATGACACCATCGCGCACCTTCGACCAGTCGTCGAAGCTCAAGAACGTCCTGTACGAGATCCGCGGAAACGCCCTCGTCGAGGCGGCGCGACTGGAGGCAGAGGGCCACCGGATCCTCAAGCTGAACACGGGCAACCCCGCGATCTTCGGCTTCGACGCCCCGCATCAGATTGTGCACGACATGCTGGCAGCCCTCCCCACGGCGCACGGCTACAGCGACAGCAAGGGCATCATCTCCGCGCGACGCGCCGTGGTGAGCCGGTACGAGCAGGTCGAGGGCTTCCCGCGGTTCGACCCCGACGACGTGTACCTCGGCAACGGCGTGTCCGAGCTCATCACCATGACCATGCAGGCGCTGCTCGACGAGGGCGACGAGGTGCTGATCCCGACGCCCGACTATCCGCTGTGGACCGCCATGACCAGCCTTGCCGGTGGCACGCCGGTGCACTACGTGTGCGATGAGAACGACGGCTGGCAGCCCGATCTGGAAGATCTCCGGTCCAAGATCACGCCGCGGACCAAAGCCATGGTCATCATCAACCCGAACAACCCGACCGGTGTCGTGTACTCGCGCGCGGTGCTGGAGGGCCTGGTGCAGATCGCCAGGGAGCATCAGCTGCTCATCCTGTCGGACGAGATCTACGACCGCATCCTGTTCGACGATGCGGTGCACATCCCCACGGCGACCCTCGCGCCCGACCTGCTGTGCCTCACGTTCAACGGCCTCTCGAAGACGTATCGCGTGGCGGGCTACCGCTCGGGGTGGATGGTGATCACGGGGCCGCAGGACCATGCGAAGGGCTTCATCGAGGGCATCACACTGCTGGCGTCGACCCGGCTGTGCCCGAACGTGCCCGCGCAGCACGCCGTGCAGGCGGCGCTCTCCGGGGTGCAGTCGATCGATGCGCTGATCGCGCCGACCGGTCGCCTGCACGAGCAGCGGGACATCGCATGGGAAGGCCTGGAGGCGATCCCGGGGGTGACGTGCGTGAAGCCCCAGGGGGCGCTGTACGCCTTCCCGCGTCTCGACCCCGAGGTGCATGAGATCCGTGACGACGCGAAGCTGGTGTACGACCTGCTGGTGTCGGAGCACATCCTGGTCGTGCAGGGCACCGGATTCAACTGGCCGAACCCCGATCACCTGCGGTTGGTGACCCTGCCAGAGCCGCGAGTGCTGAGCGAAGCCGTCGAGCGACTGGGGAACTTCCTCTCGAGCTACCGCCAGTAGGCGCGGCGACGGCGGGCGCGGGGGAGAGCGACAGCGCGAGTCGACGCACCCCCGCGACGAGGGCGGAACGCGGTGTGAGGTCGGCCATGGGCCGCGCGTGCAGCAGGGCCGCGTCTGCCGCGTGCTGGTCGAACGGCAGGAAGACGATGTCGGTGATCCCGGCGAACCGTTCGAGAGTCCGGCGGACCTGTCCCCGGGCGTCAATGCCGAGCGGCCCGGGGCGTACGGCGTTGACCACCACCGTGATGGGCGTGGAGCCGACGAGTCGGCGGACCTCGGCGTGGTCTCGGAGGAAGCGGCTGATGCCGACCGGGTCGGCGGCCGCGACGGCCACGATCCGGTCGGCTTCGGCGAGGGTCGCCGCGGTTGCCGCGTGGCGGCGAGGGCCGACCAGATCGTAGGTCGCCTCGTCGTCGGCGTCGACCGCGGCTGCCACGTCGACCACCGTCTCCTCCGCCCACTCCCGGCAGGCCGCGAGGAGGACGTGGAGTCGATGCGCCGAGAGTTCGGGCCAGCGAGTCGGACGATTGATGCCGCACAGCACGTCGAACTCCACACCTCCCGCGCCGACGCGTGCCGCCAGCCTGGTGAGCTCGGCGCTGTCGAGTGCCCCGGTCTCCGCGCGGCGGCAGGCAGCGGCGATTCCCGGGGCGTCGTCGCCGAGCCCGAGGAGAAGCGCGAGCGAGGGAGCGACCGTGTCCGCATCCAGCAGCGCTGTGCGGCGGCCCGTGCGCGCCAGCTCCACGGCCAACTGGATCGCGACCGTCGAGCGGCCGGGAGCTCCCTGGGGCCCCCAGACCGCGATGATCCTCGGGGAGGCGCTCCGAGGCGTCTCGGCGACGGCGGGCGAGGCCTCCGCGTGGAGCGCTGCCGCCACCTCCCAACCGGGGGCGTCCGTGCGCAGCGCCGACGGAAGGCCGAGTCGTGCCAGGAGACGACTGTCGGAATCGCCGAGCGCCACGATACGGACACCCGCCCGGTCACATGCGGCGATCAGGTCCGGAGTCAGCGCGTCGCGCGAGGCGGGAACGATCACCGCATCCACGCCGGCGTGAAGATGCTCGCGAACGCTCGACGGACCATCGATGGCGACCGCGTCCACTCCTTCCAGGAGGAGCTCGGCCGCGAGCTGGTCCGCGCGATCTTTCGGGAGCGCGACCAGGACCATCACGATCCGGCACCGACGGGGATCACGGCGAGCGCGGCGCCCCCGGTGGCGGCCGCGGGCACGTCGGCGACGTCGGTCCGGTCGACGACGATCTCCACCTTCGTGCCGCTCTCCGCCAGCATGCCGTCGTCTTCGAGGACCGTCCGCACCACCGCGTCGCCGACGAGGACGCGCGGGGCGTCGAACGTCCTGCCGTCGTCTCTCGCGGGTGCCTGCCACACCTCGACGTCGGCGCCGGGGCCGATCGAATCGGGGATCGCGGTCGTGGTCTCGATCACGACGGTGGTGGTGCGGTCGTCCTTCTCGTCGGCCACCGCGGACCGGGGGAGCAGCTCGCCCTTCGTGAGGGTGCGCCGCGCGATCTGCCCCGGCTCGAGCCGACCTGGACCCACGTACCGATCCGTGAGTGCGCCGATGCTGACCTGGGCCACCTCGAAGTCGTCAGCGGTGAGAACCTCGCCGCGCGCGATGGTCCGCCGCGCCTGCAGGAGCGGTTCGGTCCGGTCGGATGCCGCGACGAGCAGCCATACCCCGGCGATCGAGATGACGACGAGGGCGATGCCGACCAGGAAGCGCAGTTCGGCGCGGAAAGCCGGGCGCGGACGGGAGTGGGAAGCCATGGCGATATCGTCACAGAACCGCGGAGAGGGCTCGCGGAGTTATCCACATACGCGGGACACCCGCCTCCATCGTTGGCCCCTCGACCAGAATGTGGGTATGACACCCGCTCCGACCCCCGCACCGCAGTTCCTCGCTCCCGCGCAGGTCGCGGAGCTCCTGAGCATCGACGTGGCCGAGGTGATCGGCCTCATCCACGAGGGGCGACTGCGCGGCGCGCAACTGGGTTCGCCCGCGCGCTGGCGCGTGGAGGAGGCCAGCATCGAGGGGTACCTCGCCGAGCAGTCGGAAGAGGCACGCAGGATGGCGCTGTGGCGTCAGTCGCAGACCGCGAGCTTCCCCGAGGTGTGGGGAACGTCCGCGGCTCACACGCGCTGATCGCCGGAGAAGCGCACGACGACGAGCGCCGCGTACGGGACGATGCGGAACCCGCGCACGGCAGCGGCTCGCCGCGACTCCCCGGTGTCGTGCAGCGCCAGATCGAGGTGATCGGCGGCGGCGCGATCGATCGTGCCGTGCACGTCGTCTCCGTGTCGTGTGGTGAGGTGGACGGGTACGCGTCGTCGCGCGAGGTCGCGCAGCACGAAGCCGATCGGCATACGCTCGCGGAGGGTGCGCTCGGCGGGCCGATGCTCGTCGAGGCTGGAGAGCATGGCGCCGTGGTCGACGGCGAGACCCGTGATCGCGGGGAGGGGAATCAGCAGGGCCGACGCGGCAGCCCTCGCCTCCTGCGGTACCCGCGAGACCGCTGCGATCCAGTCGACGCCGAGGGATCGGAGCGTCACCGGAAGCCGGTGGCCGTCCGCCAGGTCGACGACCGCGTCGGCGTCGGCGGCGCAGAGCTGCCGGAGACGCGAGTGCAGGTCGAGTCGGGAGATGCGGAGCCGCTCGGACTCCGCATCCAGCGCGGCGCGCTCCGCCTCCCACTCCGAGGCGAGCTGGCTCTCGAGGTCGTCGAAGAGGCGGTCCCAGTGCACCCGACAGAGCGTAGGGGGAGCGCGGGTCGGATGTACGAGTTATCCACATAGTTCCGCTGATCGCCCCCGCGCGGGGGCTCGCGCGTGCTCGACTGTCGCCGTTCGTCCGCCGACCGGAGAGTTCGCCATGATGCTTCACGAGTACTTCGCCCCGCAGCCGACGCCCACGCGTCAGCTTCCCGATCCCGCACCGCTGCTGCGCCGTCTCACGCACGGCGTCCTGGAAGTGCTCGCCGGCGTCCGGGAGATCGATCAGCTCGCGCGATGGTTCAGCGAGGACGCGTACCGGAGTCTGGTCGTGCGTTCGAACCTGGCGGCACGGGCGAGGAGCGCGCGGGGTGTGCCGCCGGCGCGACCGACGTTCGTGATCCGTTCGCTCCGGGTCACGGAGCCGGTCGACGGCGTGATCGAAGCGGTCGTCGTCGTGGCAGGTCCCGGACGGACCAGGGCGGTCGCGGTGCGACTCGAAGGGCTCGATCGACGATGGCGGGCGACGTCGCTGGCCATCCTCTGAGGCGGTGCGGCCTAGGCTGGGTAGGTGTCAACCCTCAGCGACCTCGCCCAGACCCAGGGCCTTCTGACCGACGACGACATCGAGTGGCTGCACCGTCTTGCCGGTGACGGTCAGCTCCTCGCCGACCTGGCCTCCGCGGACATCGTGCTGTGGATCCAGACGGAGGACGGGTCCTTCATCGCCGTCGCCCACGCCCGTCCGAGCGGCGCGGCGACGCTGTTCTACCGGGACATCGTCGGCGAGCGTGTTCGTCCGCAGTGGCGCACGCAGGTCCAGGGCGCTTTCGAGTCGGCGGAGATCGTGGACTCCTCCTCGCCGGATTGGTTCGAGGAGACGCCCACGCGCGTGCGGGCGGTTCCGATCGTGATCACCCGCCGCGGCGACGACGTGGCGCCCTCCGTCATCGGGGTCGTGACCCGCCACACCAACCTCGGCGAGGTCCGCACGCCGTCGCGGCAGCAGATCACGTTCGACGAGTGCGCGAACGACCTGTTCCGCATGATCGCGGACGGCAGCTTCCCCGACCCGGCCGCACCGACCTCACCCCGTCGCGGAGCGCCGCGTGCGTCCGACGGCCTGATCCGCATCGACGTCGACGGGATCACCACCTTCGCGAGCCCGAACGCGCTCTCGGCGTTCAACCGCATGGGATTCGACGACGAGCTCGAGGGGGAATCGCTCGCGGAGGTCACGACCCGGCTGGTACCGCCCTCGCGGCAGGTCGACGAGTCGCTGCCGGTCGTCGTCACCGGCCGCGCACCGTGGCGCACCGACATCGAGGCGCGCGGTGTGACCGTCTCGTTGCGCGCGATCCCGCTGAAGGACCACGGCACCCGCATCGGCGCGATCGTGCTCTGCCGCGATGTCTCGGAACTGCGGCATCAGGAGCAGGAGCTGATCACGAAGGACGCGACCATCCGGGAGATCCACCACCGGGTGAAGAACAACCTGCAGACCGTGGCGTCGCTGCTACGGATCCAGGCGCGTCGCACGCACTCCGACGAGGCCCGAGACGCGCTCACGCAGGCCATGCGCCGGGTCGACGCGATCGCCGTCGTGCACGACACGCTGGCCCAGGGACTCACCCAGAAGGTCGACTTCGACGAGGTGTTCGATCGGGTCCTCAAGCTGGTCGCAGAGGTGGCGTCCGCGCCGAACACCCGGGCTCGTACGCAGTCGACGGGGCGCTTCGGGGTGCTGCCGAGCGAGTACGCCACGCCGCTCGCCCTCGCCCTGACGGAGGTCGTCACGAACGCAGTGGAGCACGGGCTTGCGGGTCAGGAGGGCTCGGTGACCATCGACGCCCAGCGCACCGAGGACAACCTCCGCGTCACCGTGCGCGACACCGGCCACGGGCTGCCGGAGGGGCGCGTCGGTCAGGGCCTCGGCACGCAGATCATCCGCACGCTCATCCAGGGGGAGCTCGGCGGGTCGATCGAGTGGCGCGGCAGCGAGGGTGAGGGCACCGAGGTGGTCATCGACATCCCGCTGCGATGGCTGGAGCGCTGAACGCGGACACCGGACAGACGGAAGCGGCCTGAGATCTGATCTCAGGCCGCTTCGAAGTCGTCAGGAGGCGCGGCGGGCGCGGGCGGCGCGGCGCTTGAGTGCGCGGCGCTCGTCCTCGGACAGGCCGCCCCAGACGCCCGAGTCCTGGCTGGTCTCCAGGGCGTACTGCAGGCAGATCTCGGTGACGGTGCACGTGGCGCAGACCGTCTTGGCCTTCTCGATCTGGTCGACGGCCGGTCCGGTGTTGCCGACGGGAAAGAAAAGCTCGGGGTCGACGGTCAGGCAGGCGGCCTTATCGCGCCAGTCCATGGGGGCTCCTCGGTGTGGATTTCATGAGATGTCGCGATGCGACTTCTCGATTCGGGCGGCGGTTCGGGTTCCGCTACCCTGTTGAGATGCGGGCGGATGCCCGCCGATTGTGATGCGAACGCGAACGTTCGCCCCACGCCGCTGTGGGAGCACATGACTTTCTCTATTCTGTTACATGGATACCCTGAAATCAAGGGTTTTCTCTGCTTTGCACCCCCAGGAGGACCCCGTGCGCGCACCGGGAATCGCCCTCGCCGCGTCCGCGGTGCTCGCTCTGGAAGCCGCCGCGCTCGTCGTGTTCGCGGCGATCGAGGTGGCCGGTCTCGGTGCGGGGGACGCGGCGTCGTCGACGACGGCGATCGCGCTCATCGTGCTGACCCTGATCGGCGCAGCGGCCCTCGTCGCGTTCGCCGTGGGGACGCGTACCGGGCGGTCGTGGGCGCGCTCCGGCGGGGTGGTGGCTCAGGTGCTCGCGGTCGCCCTGGCGCTGGGATCGCTCACGGTGCAGCCGGTGCCGTGGGCGTTCGTGCTGGGACTCGCGGTTCCGGGAGTCGTCGGCTTCGCGCTGCTCATCTCCAGCGCGCGACGCGAAGGCGAGCGCCGCGGGGCGGAGTGACGCCCCACGGCGCCACGCTCACGCGTCGATGCCGAGCTGCTTGCGCAGTCGCGCCACGTGGCCCGTGGCCTTCACGTTGTACTGCGCGAGCGTGATCACGCCCTCCTCGTCGAGCACGAAGGTCGAACGGATCACGCCCTCGACCACCTTGCCGTAGTTCATCTTCTCGCCCCAGGCGCCGTACGCCTCGTGGACCGCGTGGTCGGGGTCGCTGAGCAGCGGGAACGTGAGAGCGTCGCGTTCGCGGAAGGTGGTCAGGGTGGCGGGGTCGTCGCGAGAGACCCCGACGACCTGGTAGCCGGCACCCTGCAGCGACGAGACGCTGTCGCGGAAGTCGCAGGCCTCGGTCGTGCACCCGGGGGTCATCGCAGCGGGGTAGAAGTAGAGCACGGTCTTGCGGCCGCGCAGGTCGGCCAGGGAGACGGGGTTCCCGTCCTGGTCGAGGAGGGAGAAGTCAGGGGCGGCAGTACCGGGTTCCAGGCGCTCAGTCACCCGTCCACTTTATCGGCCGGGAGTCTGCTCCGCCTTGTCGGCGAACGTCTGCAGGAGGCGCTGCAGCGAGTCGAGGCGCGCGCGGCCCGTCTCGCTCAGCTCTCCGCGCTCCGCGGCCTCGATGAGGGCGCAGTCCGGCGCATCAGGCAGGTGGGTGCAGCCTCGGGGGCAGTTCTCCGCGATCACGGCGAGTTCCGTGAACGCCGCCAGGATGTTGGCGGGATCGACGTGTCCGAGGCCGAACGAGCGCACGCCGGGAGTGTCGATGACCCAGCCCGTGCCGTCCGGACCCTCGTAGCGCAGCGACACGGTCGACGAGGAGGTGTGGCGCCCACGGCCGGTGACCTGGTTGACGTGGCCGGTCGCGCGGCCGGCGGACGGGACCAGCGCGTTGACGAGCGTCGACTTCCCGACGCCGGAGTGACCGACGAAGACGGTCGAGTGGCCGACCAGCGCCTCGCCGATCTCCGCGACGGGCATCTCGTCGCGTGCGCTGGTGAAGACGCGCAGGTCGAGGCCGTCGAAGTGGGCGAGGAACTCCGCGGGGTCGGCGAGGTCGGTCTTCGTCACGACCAGCAGCGGGCGGATGCCCGCGTCGAGCGCCGCGACGAGGTAGCGGTCGACCAGGCGGGCCCTCGGCTCCGGGTCGGCGGCGGCGACGACCACGAGCATCTGGTCGGCGTTGGCCACGATCACGCGCTCGACCTGGTCGGTGTCGTCGGCGCTGCGGCGCAGCAGGGACGTGCGGTCGAGGATGCCCACGATCCGCCCGAGCGTGCCCTCGGCGCCCGAGGTGTCGCCCACGACGCGAGCCTGATCGCCGGTCACGATCGGCGTGCGCCGCAGTTCGCGAGCGCGCGCGGCCGTGATCGTGTGCTCCTCGGCCGTGCCCTCGTCGAGGAGGACGGAATAGCGTCCACGATCGACGCCGAGCACGCGGCCGATCTGGGCGTCCTCGTGCGCTGGTCGGCGCTTGGTGCGCGGACGGTTCGCCTTCGGGTTCGGACGCGTGCGGATCGCGCTCTCGTCGTACTCCTCGAAGTCGTCGTCGAGGTCGGTGTCGTCGAGCCAGCTCACCGTCAGCCTCGCAGCATCCGCTCCCAGAGCATCGTGAACTCCGGGAGGGTCTTCGCGGTCGTGCCGATGTCATCGATCTCGACGCCGGGCACCCGCAGTCCGATGAGGGCCCCCGTCGTCGCCATACGGTGATCGTGGTGCGCGGGCCATTTACCCCCGCGCAGGGGGGAGGGCACGATCCGCAGGCCGTCGGGAAGCTCCTCGGCGGTGCCGCCCAGCGCGCGCAGGTTCCCCACGAGCGCCGCGATGCGGTCGGTCTCGTGCAGGCGGATGTGCCCGATGCCGCGGATCGTGGTCGGGGACTCTGCGAATGCCGCGAGACCGACCAGCGTGGGCGTGAGCTCGCTCGCCGCGGAGAGGTCGATGTCGAGGCCGCGGATGCTCGTGCCCGCGCGCACCGTGAGGGTGCCACCGTGGCGGGACACGTGGGCGCCGGCGCTCTGCAGGATCTCCGGCAGGAGCGCGCCGGGCTGCGTCGAGTGCGCCGGCCAGCCGGTGATCGACACCGCTCCGCCGGTGACGAGCGCGGCGGCGAGGAACGGCGCGGCGTTCGACAGATCCGGCTCGATCGCGATCTCCTTCGCACGCGGCACGCCGGCCTCGACCAGCCACTCGCCGACGGCCGGTCGCTCGATGCGGATGCCGCGGCGGCTCAGCGCCTCGATCGTCATGTCGATGTGGGGCAGGCTCGGCAGCCGCTCGCCCGTGTGCACGAGGTGCAGGCCGACATCGAAGCGCGGGGCGGCGAGCAGCAGGCCCGACACGAACTGGCTGGAGGCGGAGGCGTCGATCTCGACCCGGCCGCCGCGGATCCGGCCGTGCCCGCGGATGGTGAACGGCAGCGCCCAGGTGCCCTCGTCGTCGATGTCGACCCCGAGGTCGCGCAGGGCGCTGATCAGGCCGCCCATCGGACGATGCAGCGCGGTCTCGTGGGCCGTGAGGTGCACGTCGTTCTCGGCGAGACCCGCGAGCGGGGAGATGAAACGCATGACCGTGCCCGCCTGACCGCAGTCGATGGTGACACCGCCGTGTAGCTTCGCCGGGGTGACGACGAGATCGGGACCGAACTCGTGACCGCCGTCGACCTCCTCCACGCCGACGCCGAGGGCGCGCAGGGCCTCGATCATGCGCTGGGAGTCGTCGCTGTGGAGCGGGGCGATCAGACGCCCCGGACCGTCGGCGATCGCCGCGATGATGAGCTCACGGTTCGTCAGAGACTTCGATCCGGGGATCGTGAGCTCGGCGCGCACCGGCGCGTCGGTGGTGGGCGCGAGATAGGCGCCCTGCACACGGGAGGGGGAATACCTTTTGGCGCTCATCGGTTCTCACCTTAGTAAACAGGACGCCGTCATCGTGAGAAGCGGCGCACCCGAGGCAGGAAGGGATGGGCATGCCCGCGACGTTGGAGCGCGAGGTGATCGACCTCCGCGGCCTAGACTGGCCGGTGATGGATGACACCGCAACCGCAGACACCGTCGGCGACCCTCGACGCGAGTTCGAGGAGCAGGCGCTCCCCTTCATGGACCAGCTGTACGCGGCGGCCATGCGCATGACCAGGAACCCGGCGGACGCCGCCGACCTGGTGCAGGAGACCTTCGTGAAGGCGTACGGGTCGTGGTCGACCTTCTCCCAGGGCACGAACCTCAAGGCCTGGCTGTACCGCATCCTGACGAACACGTACATCAACATCTACCGCAAGCGTCAGCGCGAGCCGTTCCAGGGCACCATCGACGAGCTCGAGGACTGGCAGCTCGGCGGTGCCGAGTCGACCACCGCCTCGCACAGTCGCTCCGCCGAAGCCGAGGCGATCGACCGCATGCCGGCCTCGGTCGTGAAGGATGCGCTGCAGGCCGTCCCGGAGGACTTCCGGCTGGCGGTGTATCTGGCGGATGTCGAGGGCTTCGCGTATCAGGAGATCGCCGACATCATGAAGACCCCCATCGGCACCGTGATGAGCCGTCTGCACCGTGGCAGGCGGATGCTGCGGGAGCTGCTGGCCGACTATGCCGCCGAGCGAGGCATCGCCGCGGCTGAACCGAGGAGCACGAAATGAGCGACTGCGGCTGCGACAAGGCCCGTCAGGATCTGGAGGAGTACCTCCGCAACGAGGTGTGCAAGACCGAGCACGCCGAGATCCGCGAGCATCTCGAGAACTGCCCGTCCTGCCGGGACGAGGCGCTCGTGGCCACCACCCTCACCGAGGTCGTGGCGCGCGCCTGCAAGGAGACCGCTCCCGAGGAGCTGCGCGACCAGGTGTTCGCGCGCCTGCGCGAGGTGCAGGCCGCGCAGCACTGACTGGCCCGCTCGCGCGTCGGCGGCGGCCAATAGGCTGGTCGCATGGCCCTCATCGATGCACGCGGGATCCCCGCCGATCAGACCTCCGTCGACCGTCTGGCAGGGGAGGGGCTCGACTACCGGGTGCTCGACCTGGATGACGCCGCGGCGGTCGAAGCGTTCCAGCGCGCGCTGGCCCGTGGCTTCCTGGGCGCGGAACCCACCGCCGAGACTCTTGCGGACGGGCTGCCCACCGTGCGCGGCCGCCGCAACATCGGGGTCTATGAGCGCGACGTGGCGACCGCGCCGCACCCCGTCGCCACGATCGACTCCTGGGTGACGCCCATGACGGTGCCCGGCGGCGAGATCGGCCTGTGGGCGATCAGCGGGGTCACGGTCTCCGGGACGCACCGGCGCCGCGGTATCGCCCGCGCCCTGCTGGAGGGCGAGCTGCGCGCCGCCGCAGACGCCGGGGTCGCGGTCGCCGGGCTCACGGCGTCGGAGGCGACGATCTACGGCCGCTACGGATTCGGGTCTGCCGTGCCGGTCGCGCGGTTCACGGTCGATACGCGGCGCGCGGGCTGGGACGGCCCCGCACCGCAGGGGCGCATCGAGTACCTGGATCGTGAGCAGCTCGCACAGGAGCTCGGCGCGGTGCACGAGCGCTCGCGCGGTGCGCGGTCGGGACAGGTGCCGGGGTGGCGTGCGCGCTGGACGGGCCTCGCCGGTCTGCAGTCGTCGGACACCGACCGTGACCGCGTGCGGGGCGTACGACACGTCGACGCCGACGGCGTGGTCCGCGGTGTGATGGCGTACGCGGTCAGCGAGAAGGGCGAGTCGTTCCGGTTCGCCCTGCACGTGCGACTGCTGGTCGCCGAGACTCCGGAGTCGACCGCGATGCTGTGGCGGTTCGCGCTGCAGCACGACCTGGTGGACGAGGTGACCGCCGACCTGCGCCCGCTCGATGATGCGCTGCCGTGGCTGGTCGCCGACCCGCGCGGCGTCACCCAGATCGTGCACGACCACGGCTGGCTGCGCATCCTCGATGTGCCTGCCGCCCTCACGGGGCGCCGGTACTCGTCTCCGCTCGACGTCGTGATCCGGGTGGAAGACCCGCTGGGCTTCTCCGAGGGGGAGTGGCGCATGCGGGTGGACGGCGCGGGGCGTGCCGAGGTCGAGTCGGCCGCGGGCGAGGAGGCGGACGTCACGCTCTCGGTGTCGGCGCTGTCGTCGCTGTACGCGGGCAGCGTGCGCGCGGCCTCGCTGGCGGGTGCCGGCCGCATCAGCGGCTCCCCGGAGGCCGTGGGGGCGCTCGACCGGGCCCTGGCCGCATTCCCCGCCCCGTCGCTCGACATCTGGTACTGACCTCGAATCGAATAACTAGAAACCTCTTTACTGGAAAGAGCCTTTACTATAACCTCGCCTCAGAGCGGATGCCTGTCCGCTCTGCTCGACTTCCGCAACGAAGCTCTTGAGACGAGGTTTCCATGCACGTCAACCGCTGGAGGAAGACCCTTCCTCTCGTCGCCGGTGCCGCCGCCCTCGCGCTGGCACTGGCCGGCTGCACGCCCGGTGGCAGCGCATCCGGCACAGATCGCCCGCTGCGCATGTGGTCAGGGTCGATGACGCCGATCACCAACAACTTCAACCCGTTCGCGGTGGACACCGCGACACACATGACGTTCGGCGCGATCTACGAGCCGCTGTTCTTCTTCAACCAGCTGTCCGCCGACCCGCCGGTCGGGATGCTCGGCGACACATACGAGTTCAGTGACGACGGCACCGTCCTCACCATCACGATCAAGCCCGACCTGAAGTGGAGCGACGGCGAGGACCTCACCGCCGAGGATGTCGCGTTCAGCCTGGGCTACGGATCGAACCTCGACCCCGACATGGTGTCCGCCGAGGCCACGGACGACACCACGGTCGTCGTGACGTACTCCTCCGCGAAGTTCACCGCGACCCCGCTCATCCTCGGCTCGACCTGGATCATCCCGAAGCACATCTGGTCGGACATCGACGACTACATGACCGAGACGAACCCCGAGCCGGTCGGGTCCGGCCCCTACATGCTCAAGTCGTTCACCGACGCCGCCTACACGCTCGAGGCGAACCCGCTCTTCCGCGACGGCCCGCCCGAGATCACCGAGGTGCAGGACATCGGCATCGACTCCAACCAGTCCTCTGAGGATCTGCTCAAGACCGGCAAGCTCGACTGGGTCGGCCAGTTCATCGCCAACCCGGACGGCGTGACCTCCAACGGCCGCATCAGCACGATGAATCAGCAGCAGGACCCGACCGTGATCGTCACCTGCGCCGACGCGTCGATGGGCTGCGCGGGTGCCCAGACCGACCCGGCCGTGCGCCAGGCGCTCAACCTCGCGATCGACCGAGCGGCCATCAGCAGCAAGGCGTTCGCCGGGCTGTCCGGCGAGGCGTCGCCCAGCTTCGCCCTGCTGCCGCGCGACGAGAAGTGGCTGAGCGATCCGTCCCTGGCGGTCAGCCCCCAGGAGCCCGACGCGGCGACCGCCGAGGGCATCCTGGAAGGCGCCGGCTACACCAAGGGCTCCGACGGCTTCTACGGCAAGGACGGCACCGCGATCGAGCTCGACCTGTTCTCGCCCGACGGCTGGACCGACTACAACGACGCCGCCAAGCTCATCAGCGCACAGGCCGCGGAGGCCGGCATCCGCGTGAACGCGCGCACGGTGTCGGAGGCCGAGTACTGGACGCCGATCTCGACCGGCGACTTCCAGCTCGCCCTCTACGGCATCACGCAGTCGCTGGTCGCCGACCCGTACTCCAACTACGACCAGTACTTCACCACGGCCGCCAGCGCCAAGGTCGGCGAGGAGCCCACCAAGGGACAGAACTACGCCCGCTACACCAACCCCGTCGTCGACGCCGCGGTGAAGCAGGCCGGCGCGACGCAGGACGAGGCGATCAAGAAGGAGGCGTACGCCGCGGTGCAGGCCGAGATCGCGCGTGACCTGCCCTACATCCCGGTCGTGCTGAACGCCTCGCAGTCGTTCTTCAACACGGCCGACTTCACGGGCTGGCCGACTGAGGACGACATGTACGCGGCACCACTGCCGTACCTGTCGACGGCCTCCGCGGTCATCCTCACGCACCTGCGCCCGGCGAAGAAGTAGGGCACAGCCCCCATGGCTCGATCCGACGAGAGGAGAGGCTCGTGAAGTTCTGGATGCGCCGCATCGCGTTCTACATCATCACGCTCTGGGCCGCGATCTCCCTCAACTTCCTGCTGCCGCGGCTGCTGCCCGGCGACCCCGCCGCGATCATGCTGGGCAAGGTCCGGCGCGCGAACGGTGGACGACCGCTGTCCGAGGAGACGATCGCGGCGATCACCTCCATCCTCGGCGCGGAGAAGGGATCGACGCTGTGGGATCAATACCTCGCCTACTGGGGTCGGCTGCTGCACGGTGATCTCGGGGTCTCGTCGACCCGATACCCGGCCCCGGTAGGCGAGCTCATCGCCGCGGCTCTGCCGTGGACGGTGACGCTCGTCGGAGCAGCCACCATCATCTCGTTCGTGCTCGGGATCCTCGCGGGCGCCTGGGTCGGATGGCTCCGCGGGACCTGGGTCGACCAGCTGGTGCCGGTGACCACGTTCCTGCAGTCCATCCCGTACTTCTGGCTCGCGCTGGTGCTCGTCGCGGTGTTCTCGGTGCAACTGGGATTGTTGCCGATCATCGGCGGCTACGACGTGTTCGAGTTCCCGGCGGGTCCGGAGTGGACACCCGCGTTCTTCGCGAGTGCGTTCGTGCACGCCCTGTTGCCGGCGGCCACGATCGTGATCTCCTCGGTCGGCGGCTGGCTGCTCGGGATGCGGAACATGATGGTGCAGACGATGTCGGAGGACTACGTGCTCACGGCGGAGGCGAAGGGGCTGCGGCCCTCCCGGATCCGCCGGGCCTATGCGGCCCGCAACGCGTCGATCCCGAGCCTCGCCGGCTTCGGCATCGCGCTGGGCTTCGTCGTTGCAGGCTCGATCGTGACGGAGCAGGTGTTCAGCTACCCCGGACTCGGCAAGCTCATGATCCAGTCCGTCCAGGGACTCGACTACGCCCTGATGCAGGGGGTGTTCCTCGTCATCACGCTGACCGTGCTGGCGGCCAACTTCCTGATCGACCTCCTGTACGGCTTCATCGACCCGAGGGTGCGCCGCGATGGCTGATCTGATCGTCTCCCCGTCCGAGTCCACGCACGCCGTGGCCGTCGCCCGGTCGGCGCGCCTGCGCCGCGGACTCCCGCGCCTGTCGGGCAAGCTCCTCGTCGGGATGATCGTGCTCGCCGCGATCGTGCTGTTCGGGCTGATCGGCCCGCTCCTGCTCGGCGATCCGCGTGACGCGAGCTTCGAGCCGCTGCTGCCGCCGAGCCCCGAGCACCCGTTCGGCACCACCAAGCTGGGCTTCGACGTGCTCGCGCAGGTCGCGACCGGCACGCAGGGCTCGCTCTTCGTCGGTGCGGTCGCGGGCGTCGTGGCGCTGTTCCTCGCGTTGGTGTTCGGCGTGCTCGCCGGCTATTTCGGCGGAGCGCTCGACGAGACCCTGATGCTCGCGACCAACATCATGCTCGTGATCCCCGGGCTCCCGCTCGTCATGGTGATCGCCGCCTACGTGCAGCACACGGAGGGCCTGGGCGACCTGGCCCGCAGCTCTCTGCTGGTGGCGCTGGTGCTCGGGATCACCGGCTGGGCGGGGTCGGCGGTGGTGCTCCGCGGGACGGCGCGGTCGCTGCGCACGAGGGACTACGTCGCCGCGGCGGTCGTCGCGGGCGAGCGACCGCTGCGGGTGATCTTCGTCGAGATCCTCCCGAACCTGGTGCCGCTGCTCGCCGCGCAGCTGATCTTCGGGGTGATCTTCGCGGTGCTCGGCGAAGCGGGGCTGTCGTACCTCGGCCTCGGACCGACCGGGTCGATCACCCTGGGCACGGTGCTCAACGACGCCCAGACCGGTCAGGCGGTGGGAAGCGGCGCCTGGTGGTGGTTCGTGCCGCCCGGCCTGATCATCGCGCTGATCGGCACGGCCCTGTCGCTGATCAACTTCGCGATCGACGAGATCGTGAACCCGAAGCTGCGCCTCGCGCCGGTGGCCGCGCGCCGCCAGCGCCGAGCACGTCGCGCCGGTCGTGGCGTCGGCGGGGAAGGAGCGGTCGCATGAGCGACGCGGTGCTGTCGGCGAGGAATGTGTCGATCGAGTATGAGGTGGATCC
>NZ_SSDM01000010.1:0-836 GCF_004794375.1 Microbacterium sp. K35
GGTTATCGCGGCATGGTGAGTGCGGCGTCGAAGGTGAGATCGGGTGTGCCGCGGTAGTTGGCGTGGACCGACGCGGCCAGCACGTTGGTCCCCTCCTTCACCAGCGTCGCCGGAACCTGGAACGTCACCCGCGCGCCCGCCGCAGTCGTCGCCCGCGGCGCCGCCGTCGCATACGTGTTCTGCGTGATCGACCCGGCGGGCAGATTCGCCCGCCCCAGCTCCACCCCGTTCAGATACAGCACCACCCCGTCATCGGCGATCACCGACACCGTCCCATCCTTCACCGACGCCGCATCCGACACGGAGAACGACGTCCGGAACTGCGCACTCAACGGCTTCGTGGCCAGGTTCGACGGATCGATGTTCGTCGCCACCGTCGCCCCCCGCCCCAGCACGCCCTTCCCGACCGCCCACGACGACGCATCAAACCCTGTCGTGTTCCAGTCCCCCGGCAACGCATCCGCGGAGTACCGCCACGACCAGGCCGACCCGTTCGGCACCGACACCGCCGGGCCCACCGGAGCCGCAGCCGTCGTCGTCGCCTGCACCGTCGCCGGAGTCGACGCCACCCCCGCAGCCGACACCGCCGTCACCGCATACGTATACGCCGTCCCCGCCGTCAGCCCGGTATCCGTGAACGAGGTCGCCGGAGCCGTCACCGTCCCGACCTTCACCCCGTTCCGCGACACCACATACGACGCCGCCGCCGTGGACCCGGACGGAGCCGTCCACCCCAACACCACCGACGTCTGCGCCGGCGTCGCCACCAGACCCGTCACCGGGCCCGGTGCGGGAGCCGGAGCCGTGCCCCGCTCCGCCGTGAACGCCAGATCGAA
>NZ_SSDM01000131.1:0-12590 GCF_004794375.1 Microbacterium sp. K35
CGACTCGTCGATAGAAGCGTCAGGCGGGGCACCTCCGCCGTGGCGCCCGCGTCTGCGGGGACGATGACCTGCTGCGACGCCGCGATGTCGACGCCCTCGGAGCGCACGACCAGATCCCCGACCGGGGCCCGGCGCGACAGGATCGCGAGCGCGATGGGGCCCTCCTCGTGGTGTCGCGCGACCGAGGTGATGTGCCCCACCTCGTCGTCGCCCGCGAAGACCGGAGCGCCGGGCTCGGGGAGCACTGCGTCGCTGCCGTCGAGGTGCAGCGCGGCGAGCCGCCGAGGCGGATGACCGAGGTTGTGCACCTTCGACACGGTCTCCTGCCCGCGGTAGCAGCCCTTGTCGAGGTGCACCGCGCTGCGCAGCCAGTCGGACTCGTGCGGCAGCGACCGCTCATCGACCTCGGACGCCCACCGCGGTCGCCACGCGGCGATGCGCAGAGCCTCCGCGGCCAGCAGTCCGGCGACCTCGCCGTCGTCGAGGGTCGCGGCGAGCGCGGGCACGCTGCCGCTCGGGACGATGGCGATGCGCCAGGCCAGCTCGGCCCCGGGGTGCTCGGTGGTCGCGGCGTACTGATACCCGCCCGCGCCGACGCGCTGCCAGGGGTCCGCCCACACGAGGGCGCCGTCGACGGCGCGGATCCGCTCGGATGCGGCGCCCCCGTCGACGAAGCCCACCAGCGCCACGTCGTCGCGCACCTCGACCGTGGCCTGGGTGCGGAACTTCATGCGGGTGAGCCAGCCCGCCAGTGCCTCCGCGTCGGCCGCATCGACGATGAGCCAGGTCGCGGAGCCGTCGTCGACGACACCGGCGGCGTGCTCCACCCGCCCCTGGGGATCGAGCACCAGCAGCTCCGTGCTCTCGCCCGGCGCGAGTCGCCCGACGGCCTGCGACGTGATGGAGTCGAGCCAGCCGAGACGCTCGGGGCCCGCCACTTCGATGACGGCGCGGTCGTCCAGCGGGACCAGCGCCTCGCCCGCCGCCAGCCAGCGCTGCTCACGGAAGGGATCGCCGAAGTGCGCCACGCCCCCGTCGCCGAGGACGGCCCCGTTCCGCTCGTCGAACCCGCCCATGCCTGCTCGCCCCTCTCCGTTCACACCCGCGCGAGGCGGGCCGAGGCGTGCGCGCGCAGCGGTGTGCCGAGCGCGGCGATGTCCCAGGCCCACAGCAGGTGGCCGTCGACCAGACCGTACATGCGCGAGGCCGAGCCGTACTCCTTCGTCCCCGCTCCGCGCACGATCGCGTCGGACGCCAGGTCGACGCGCGGGCCGTTGATCTCGCCGAGGTAGAACTCGAGCATGCCGTCGGAGCGGGCGATCGAGACCTCGAGCGGGAACGCGCCGTTCGGTCCGCGGAGCTCCTCCACGTCGTCGACCGTGCGGACGACCGGCGCGACGGTCGGCGGCAGCAGCGCGGGGCCCGCATCGGATGCGGCAGCCGGGCGCGCCAGGCGCCAGAAGCCGGACTCGGCGGTCAGGGGAATCGACGCCGACTGGTCTTCGCCGGTGAAGGTGGCGGTCGCGGCGTAGTTGAGGAAGGGGCCACCGTCATGGCTGAAGCTGACGCGGTGGGTGAACTCGCCCTGCAGACGCTCCTCGCCGACCGGGTACTCGATCACGACGGTGCCCTCCCAGACCCCGATCAGCCACGAGAGCGGAACGAGATCGGCGGGAAGGTCGGTCGGGAGCTCGATCACGATCTCGTCAGCGCTGACCGCGGAAGAGGTTGCGCAGCACCACGGCCGACACGAAGACGATCGCCAGGCTCGCGAGGCCCAGGAGGCCGATGAAGAAGATTTCGAGCGCCATGATGTCCATGGATCCACCATACCGCGCCGGATCGGCGTCAGGACGGGATGAGCGCCGCCAGCCCGAACCCGACCGAGATGACCCCCATCAGCAGCAGGGCGCCGGTGACGCTGCTCGCCACGCGGAAGATGAACCCCTGCGTGCGGCCGTACCAGAGCTGCACCGCGAAGGAGATCAGGACGACGGCACCGAACCCGACGAGCATCCAGGGGATGCGCCACTCCTCCGCAGCGAAGATGCCGATCAGGATCGTGCCGACGAAGGCCACCGCCCACACCACGATCACGCCGGTGAAGGCGTTGCGCGGAGCGAGGGCGGGTTCTGACATGTCTCCATTCTTGCGCATCCACGGCCGCTATCATGGCGGCACGGCGTCGAACCCCCCGCCGGTGAGGAGTGCGCGTGGCCCTGGTGCTGGTTCTGACCAACGCTCCCCTCTCGGAGCAGGTGCTTCCCGCGCTGGAGCTGCTCAGCCATCGCACCCGCCAGATCCCGGCCGAACCGGCGCAGCTCGTGAACGCTCCGGAGTACGACGTGGCGGTGGTCGACGGCCGCCACGACCTGGTCGGAGCGAAGTCGCTGTGCCGGCTGCTGCGCGCCACCGGCCAGCAGGCCCCGCTCCTCCTCGTCGTCACGGAGGGCGGCATGAGCGCGCTCTCCGGCGACTGGGGCATCGACGACGTGCTGCTCGCGACGGCCGGCCCCGCCGAGATCGACGCCCGCGTCCGGCTCGCCATCGCCCGCCGCGACGAGGTGTCCGAGCCCGCGCGCGTGCAGGCCTCCGGCGTCACGATCGACGAGCAGTCGTACTCGGCCAAGCTGCACGGCAAGCCCCTCGACCTCACCTACAAGGAGTTCCAGCTCCTGCACTTCCTGGCCACGCACCCGTCGCGAGTGTTCACGCGCGAGCAGCTGCTCAGCGAGGTATGGGGCTACGACTACTTCGGCGGCACCCGCACGGTCGACGTGCACGTGCGACGGCTCAGGGCGAAGCTCGGCGACCAGGAGCAGATCATCGGCACGGTCCGCAACGTCGGGTACCGCTTCAACGTGTACGACGACGAGAGCCTCGTCGGCACGGGGTGACCGGCGTTCACACGCCCGACACCTCCCGGTGCTTAGATGTACCCCATGATCGATCCCGCACTCGCCGACGCCGGCCTCGGTGACGCCGAAGACGACGACTTCGATGCCGTGGAGTCCCCGGACTCGCAACTGCCCGACCACCGGTACCTGGACCGCGAGCTGAGCTGGCTCGCGTTCAACCAGCGTGTGCTCGAGCTCGCCGAGGATCCGACGCTGCCCGAGCTGGAGCGCGCGAACTTCCTGGCGATCTTCGCGAGCAACCTCGACGAGTTCTTCATGGTGCGCGTCGCCGGCCTCAAGCGCCGCATCATGACCGGCCTCGCGGTGCCGACCAACATCGGCCGCTCCCCCGTCGACGCCCTGGCCGACATCTCGCGCGAAGCACACGCGCTGCAGCTGCGGCACGCGGCCGCGTGGACCAACCTGGTGCGTCCCGCCCTCGCCGACTCCGGCATCGAGATCACCGAGTGGTCCGACCTCACCGACGAGGAGCGCAGCGCGCTGTCCGACTATTTCGGCGCGCAGGTCTTCCCCGTGCTCATGCCGCTGGCGGTCGACCCCGCTCACCCGTTCCCCTACATCTCCGGGCTGTCGCTGAACCTCGCGATCCGCATCCGCAACGCCCGCACGGGCCGTCAGGAGTTCGCCCGTCTCAAGGTGCCGCCGATGCTGCCGCGCTTCGTCGAGGTGCCGTCCACCGGCGAGATCAAGCGCTTCCTGCGCCTGGAAGAGCTGATCGCCAACCACCTCGGTGACTTGTTCCCCGGGATGGAGGTGCTCGACCACCACGCGTTCCGCCTCACCCGCAACGAGGACGTGGAGATCGAGGAGGACGAGAGCGAGAATCTCATCCAGGCGCTGGAGGCGGAGCTGCTGCGCCGCCGGTTCGGCCCGCCCATCCGCCTCGAGATCACCGACGACATGGACGACGTCACGATGGACCTGCTCGTGCGCGAGCTCGACATCACCGATCTGGAAGTCTACCGCCTTCCCGGACCGCTCGACCTGCGGGGCCTGTTCGACCTGTCACGCATCGATCGTCCCGACCTGCGCTACCCGCCGCACCTGCCCACGACCGCGGTGGCGTTCCAGCCGGCGGGATCGAGCAACCGGGCCGACATCTTCAAGGCCATCCGCAAGTCCGACGTGCTCGTGCACCACCCCTACGAGTCGTTCACGACCAGCGTGCAGGCCTTCCTGGAGCAGGCGGCGCGAGACCCGCACGTGCTGGCGATCAAGCAGACGCTGTACCGCACCTCGGGCGACAGCCCCGTCGTGCAGGCACTCATCGACGCCGCCGAGGCCGGCAAGCAGGTGCTCGCCCTGGTCGAGGTGAAGGCGCGGTTCGACGAGGCGAACAACATCGTGTGGGCACGCAAGCTGGAGAAGGCCGGCGTGCACGTGGTCTACGGGCTGGTCGGCCTCAAGACGCACTGCAAGCTCGCGCTCGTCATCCGCGAGGAGGACGGCCTGCTGCGGCACTACTCCCACGTCGGCACGGGCAACTACAACCCCAAGACCAGCCGCATCTACGAGGACTTCGGCCTGTTCACCGCCGACGCCCAGGTCGGCAAGGACCTGACCCGGCTGTTCAACGAGCTCAGCGGCTACGCGATCGAGAAGAAGTTCAAGCGCCTCCTGGTCGCGCCGCTGCACCTGCGCAAGGGCCTCATCCGCCTGATCGACGCCGAGCGCCGCAACGCCGAGGCGGGCGTGCCCGCACACATCCGCATCAAGGTGAACTCGATGGTGGACGAGGAGATCATCGACGCCCTGTACCGCGCCAGCGCCGCAGGCGTGAAGGTCGACGTGTGGGTGCGGGGCATCTGCAGCCTGCGCACCGACCTCGAGGGCATCAGCGACAACATCACCGTCCGCAGCATCCTCGGCCGCTACCTGGAGCACTCGCGCATCTTCGCGTTCGAGAACGGCGGCGACCCGCAGGTCTACATCGGCAGCGCCGACATGATGCACCGCAACCTCGACCGTCGCGTCGAGGCGCTCGTGCGCGTGACCGACCCCGCGCACCTCAAGGAGCTCACGGCGTTCTTCGACCTCGCGATGGACGACGGCACGTCGTCGTGGCACCTCGGCGCCGACGGCGTCTGGGAGCGCCACGCCGTGAACGCGGACGGCAGGCCGCTGGTCGACCTGCAGGACAAGACCATGGGCATGATCCAGCGGCGCCGGCGGGCGCGGGCGGTCCGATGACGGCGCGGCAGCTTCAGCTCCCCGAGGACATCGCCCGCTCCAAGTGGGCGGACAAGGCCGTGTACGCCGCGGGTGCCGTGGTGTGGCGCCTGGTCGACGGCAAGCTGCGCATCCTGCTGATCCACCGCACGAAGTACCGCGACGTCACGCTCCCCAAGGGCAAGGTCGACCCCGGTGAGATGCTCGCGGAGACGGCCGTGCGCGAGGTGCACGAGGAGACGGGCATCCGCGTCGCCCTCGGCGTCCCCGTGGGGGTGAGCCGCTACCTGCTCGCCTCACGCAAGCAGAAGGTCGTGCACTACTGGGCGGCCGAGGCGACCGACGAGGCCATCCGGGCGTCGACGTTCGTGCCCAACCGGGAGATCGCCGCGCTCGAGTGGGTCAGCGTCAAGAAGGCCCGCGCCGCGCTCAGCTACCCGGTCGACCACGAGATCCTCGACGCGTTCGCGGCCCTCGTCGACGACGGCGTCCTGCGCACCTTCCCGGTGATCGCGCTCCGGCACGCGAAGGCCCTCCCCCGCTCGGAGTGGGACGGCGCGGACTCCGCGCGGCCGCTCACCGAACGCGGCCGACGCCAGGCCAAGGCGATCGTGGGTCCGCTCCGCGCGTTCGGCGTGCGCAAGCTCATCACGAGCGATGCGGTGCGCTGCGTGCAGACGGTCGCCCCGCTGGCGAAGGCCCTGGACCGCAAGCCGGTGAAGACGGAGAAGATCAGCCAGGACGCGTGGGAGGACGGCACCGCAGACCTCCGCTCGGTCGTCGGACGCCGCATCCGCTCCGGCAAGCCCGCCGTGCTGTGCAGCCACGGCCCCGTGCTGCCCGCCCTGCTCGCCGAGATCGCCCTCGCCACCGGCACCGTGCGCGGCTCGTACGTGACCAGCGCCGCCGATCTGGAGACCGGCGCGTTCTCCGTCGTGCACGTGTCCGCCACGAATCCCGGCTCCGGGATCATCTCGATCGAGACGCACGCGCCGAAGGTCTGACACGTCGGCGGACCCGCGAACGAGGGCGCTCGAGCCCGCGCGGCGCCTGGGATCGCCCCCAGAGCGTCTCCGGTCGTTCACCTGCCGTTCACCTGCGAGGGAGAGTCTCGTTAACCGTCGCCCCTAGCGTCACTGTGTGCCCTGCACCGGGCCCCAACCCTCCACGATCGAAGGATCCACAGTGAAGATCTCCCGAATCGCACGAATCGGCGCCATCGGCGCCGTCGCCGCTCTCGCACTCGCCGGCTGTGCCGCGAACGAAGGCGGCACCGGCGGCTCCACCGACGAGCCCAGCGAGTCCACGCTCTCCGGCACGATCGACGCGACCGGCGCGTCCTCCCAGACCGCAGCCCAGGAGGCCTGGGTCGCCGCGTTCCAGACCGCCAACCCCGACGTGACCGTCAACTACGAGCCCACCGGCTCCGGCACGGGCCGCGAGAACTTCCTCGAGGGCGGCAGCAACTTCATCGGCTCCGACCGCGCGTTCAACGACGAGGAGATCGCCGCCGGCGGCTTCGGCGCCTGCACGACCGACGACATCGTCGAGGTCCCGCTCTACATCTCGCCCGTCGCGGTCGCGTTCAACCTCGAGGGCATCGACACCCTGAACCTCGACGCCGCGACCATCGCGGGCATCTTCGCCGGCACCATCACCAACTGGAACGACGCCGCGATCGCCGCTCTCAACGAGGGCGTCGAGCTGCCCGACCTGGCGATCTCGCCCGTGCACCGCTCCGACCCGTCCGGCACGCAGGAGACCTTCGCGAAGTACCTCAGCGCGACCGCTCCCGACGTGTGGACCTACGAGGTCTCGGACGAGTGGCCGATCCAGGGCGGCGAGGCCGCTCAGGGCACCTCGGGCGTGAAGCAGGCCATCACCGCCGGCAACGGCGCCATCGGCTTCCTCGACGCCTCGCAGGCGGACGGCCTCGGCCAGGTCGCCGTGGGCGTCGGCGAGGAGTTCGTGCCCTACTCGGCCGAGGCCGCAGCGAAGCTCGTCGAGGCCTCGCCGAGGGCCGCGGCGAGGGCGACCTCGTCTTCGACGTCGACCCGGCCTCCGCCGCGGACGGCGCCTACCCGATCGCCCTGGTCAGCTACCTCATCGGCTGCGAGCAGTACGAGGACAGCAACGTCGCGGAGCTCGTGAAGGCCTACTTCACGTACATCGCGAGCGCCGAGGGCCAGGACGCCGCCGCGGAGAACGCCGGCAGCGCCCCGATCTCGGACGGCCTGCGCGAGCAGGTCCAGGCCGCGATCGACCTGATCCAGGTCGGCTGATCCCGCCGATCCGCTGACACGGTGCCCCCGCGTCCCGACACGGACGCGGGGGCTCCGCCGGGTCAGCACCCGATCCATCTCCACCCGGCCCGAAACAGGGAGATCATGAGCACGACCGCGCAGGAGCCCACCACGGCACCGGCACCGACCCCGGCGCCGCCCGCACCGATCAAGGCCAAGCAGCGACTCGGCGACCGGGTGTTCTCCGGCACCGCACTCGGAGCGGGGATCATCATCCTCGTCGTGCTCGCCCTCGTCGCCGCGTTCCTCATCATCCAGAGCCTTCCGGCCTTCCAGCTCGACACCACCGACAACCACATCCTGCGCGGCGAATCCTTCTGGGCCTATGTCTGGCCGCTCGTCTTCGGCACGCTGTGGGCCTCGTTCATCGCCCTGATCATCGCGGCCCCCATCGCCATCGGCATCGCGCTGTTCATCTCGCACTACGCGCACCGCCGACTCGCGGCCGTACTCGGCTACATCATCGACCTGCTCGCGGCCGTGCCGTCCGTGGTCTTCGGCCTGTGGGGCGGACTCGTGCTCGCCCCGCTGCTCCAGCCGATCTACGTCTGGCTGAACGACAACGCCTCCTGGGTGCCCTTCTTCGGCGGTCAGGTCTCCGCCACGGGCAAGACCATCCTCACCGCGGCCCTCGTCCTCGCCGTGATGTGCATCCCGATCATGACCGCCATCTGCCGCGAGGTCTTCCTGCAGACGCCGAAGCTGCACGAGGAGGCCGCCCTGGCCCTCGGCGCCACCCGCTGGGAGATGGTGCGCATGGCCGTGCTGCCCTTCGCCCGCGGCGGCATGGTCTCCGCCGCGATGCTCGCGCTCGGGCGGGCCCTGGGCGAGACCATGGCCGTGACCATGGTGCTCTCCCCCTCGGCGGTCGTGAGCTTCCTGGTGCTCACCGCCACGAACCCCACGCCGATCCCCGCGAACATCGCCCTCGCCTTCCCCGAGGCGCACGGCACGGGCGTCAACACGCTCATCGCGACCGGCCTCATCCTCTTCGTCGTGACCTTCGCGGTCAACGCCGTGGCGCGCTGGATCGTCGCCCGCCGCGCCGAGTTCTCTGGAGCGAACTGACATGACCGTCCTCACCAGCGCTCCCACGACGCCGAGCGCCTCCCTCACCTCCGGCCGCCTCCCGAAGTGGGCGCCGTGGGCCCTGCTCGGCGTCTCGTTCGCGGTCTCCGCGGCCGTGTTCGGCGTCGCCGCCGCGGGGTCGGACACGCCCCTCGCCGACTTCAACATCGCGGGCACCGTGATCGTCGGCATCCTGCTCTACATGGTGATCATCACGGTGATCTCGTCGATCGCCGAGAGCCGCCGCAAGGCCGTGGACCGGCTCATGACGGCCCTCGTCGCCACCGCCTTCCTGATCGCGCTGCTGCCGCTCGTGTCGCTGCTGTGGACCGTGGTGGCGAACGGCATCGAACGCTTCGACGCCGAGTTCTTCAGCTACTCCATGCGCAACGTGGTCGGCGACGGCGGCGGCATCGTGCACGCCATCTGGGGCACCGTGCTGATCACCCTGACGGCCACGATCATCTCGGTCCCGATCGGGCTCATGACCTCGATCTACCTGGTCGAGTACGGGCGCGGGAAGATCGCGAAGGCCATCACGTTCTTCGTCGACGTGATGACGGGCATCCCGTCGATCGTCGCCGGTCTGTTCATCTACGCCGTGTTCGCGCTGCTGCTGCGACCGGGCATCTCGATGGGCTTCATGGGTGCGCTCGCCCTCGCCGTGCTGATGACCCCGGTCGTCGTCCGCGGCAGCGAGGAACTGCTGCGCATCGTCCCGAACGAACTGCGCGAGGCCTCCTACGCGCTGGGCGTACCGAAGTGGCTGACGATCCTCAAGGTCGTGCTGCCCACCTCCATCGCCGGCATCATGACCTCGGTCATGCTCGCGATCTCCCGCGTGATCGGTGAGACCGCCCCGCTGCTGCTGACCGCCGGCTTCACGCAGAGCCTCAACACGAACATCTTCGACGGTCAGATGATGACCCTGCCGGTGTTCGCCTACAACCAGTACATGAACCAGGGCACCAACCCCGACGCCGCGGTCGCGCGCGCCTGGGCCGCCGCCCTCACCCTCATCCTCATCGTCATGGTGCTGAACCTCCTCGCGCGTCTGATCGCGAAGTGGTTCGCCCCGAAACTCTCCGGCCGCTGAGCCCGAACCTCAGAACAGGAAACCCCGTGTCCAAGAGCATCGAAGTCAACGACCTCAACGTCTACTACGGCAACTTCCTCGCCGTCGAAGGCGTCTCCCTCGACATCCAGCCGCGCAGCGTGACGGCGTTCATCGGCCCCTCCGGCTGTGGCAAGTCCACCTTCCTGCGCACACTCAACCGCATGCACGAGGTCATCCCCGGCGCCCGCGTCGAGGGGGAGGTGCTGCTCGACGGCAAGGACCTGTACGGCGCCGGCGTCGACCCGGTGCTCGTGCGCCGCCAGGTGGGCATGGTGTTCCAGCGCCCCAACCCGTTCCCCACGATGTCGATCAAGGAGAACGTGCTCGCGGGCGTCAAGCTCAACAACAGCCGCATGTCCAAGAGCGACCAGGACGACCTGGTCGAGAAGTCGCTCACCGGCGCGAACCTCTGGAACGAGGTCAAGGACCGGCTCGACCGCCCCGGCTCCGGCCTCTCCGGCGGTCAGCAGCAGCGTCTGTGCATCGCCCGCGCGATCGCGGTGTCGCCCGAGGTGCTGCTGATGGACGAGCCGTGCTCGGCGCTCGACCCCATCTCGACGTACGCGATCGAGGAGCTGATCGGCGAACTCAAGAACGAGTTCACGATCGTGATCGTGACCCACAACATGCAGCAGGCGAGCCGTGTCTCGGACAAGACGGCGTTCTTCAACATCGCCGGCACCGGAAAGCCCGGCAAGCTCATCGAGTACGACGACACGACGTCGATCTTCACCACGCCGTCGGTGCAGGCGACGGAGGACTACGTCTCCGGCCGCTTCGGCTGAACCGCCGGTACGACAAGGGCCCGGGTGCGACGGCACCCGGGCCCTTCCGCGTCTGCGGCCTCAGTCGCGCGGCGAGAGCAGGTACGCGTTGAGCTCGTCCGTGAGCGCGGCATCCACCGGCAGCGGCACACCGTCGACCGCGGTGATGGCCGCCGCGAGACGCACGCTCGACACCAGCCACGCCGCATCGGCCCGGGTGAGGTCGCCCGCGGGGATGCGGTCGTAGCCGACCTCGAACCCGCGCGCGCTGAGGTGGTCGTACACGCTGAGCTGTGTGGTGCCGTGCAGGATCCCGCCGTTCGGCGCCGGGGTCGTGAACCGGTCGCCGAAGCGCAGGAGGAGCGAGGCCGTCGGCGCCTCCAGCACGAAGCCGTCGCTCGAGAGGAACACCGCGTCGTCGGCCCCGCGCCGCTTGGCCTCGCGCAGCGCCGCCATGTTCACCGCGTACGACAGGGTCTTGGCGCCCAGCAGCAGCCACGGCGCCCGCTCGGCGGCACCGAGGTCGTACCCGCGGTCGAGCGTGACCACCTTCACGCCGTCGCGGCGCACGGCGGAGAAGTCCGCGGCGGGAGCGGCCGTGACCCAGGCGGTGGGTGTGGGTCCGTGCTCCACGCCGCGACTGAGGATCAGCTTGATGACCGACTCCCCCGCGCCGAGCTGCGCCGCGGCCCGCTGCACCGCCTGCCGCCACTGCTCGAGGTTCGGCTCGGGGAGGTCGCACAGTCGCGCGGAGTGTGCCAGTCGCTCCAGGTGCGGCACGACCTCCTGCGCATGACCGTCGACGACGCCGATCGACTCGAACACGCCGTCCCCCCGCTGGGTGCTCAACTCGCCGACGCTCAGGGCCGGAGCCGTGGCGTCGACCTGCGTGAACGTGCCGGTGTAGTCGTCGCGCTGCTCGTCGGCGGCGACGGGGTCGAGCATGAGGGCGAAGCGTCGGGTCATGCCACGAGCCTAGAACGCCGGGAATACCTGTCGCGCGCTCGCGTTACACTGGAGTGGCCGGGCCGCATAACCCCGGGCTCCAATTTTCGCCGCTGCGAGCGGCCTTCCGCCGAGAGGCGTTCTTGCGGCCCGGTCTTTCTCTGTCCGGGCGCCGGCCGCGGCGCTGTCAGGCCAGCGCGCCCATGCGCCACAGCGCGGCCGAGGCCGAGAGGTCCTGCGCGTACGTGCTCAACCGCAGCGCCCGCGTGGTCAGCTCGCTCGCGCGCTCCGGCTCCGTCCCCTCGTAGTCGTCCGCGGTGTGCGTCGCGCCGGAGGCCTGCACGCGGCAGAACGCCGCCGCCCGGTCGAGCGCCACCGCGAAGTCGCCCCGGAAGGCACCGCGGAGGATCGTGTCGATCAGCGCGACCAGCTCGTCCGGGCTCGCCGGCACCGGGGCACCCGCCACCACGGCGTCGGCGGAGGAAAGCTCGACGCGACCGCGGTCGTACAGGAGCGCGGCGGTGCGCGGGTCGCCGTGGATCGCGAGCTGCAGCACGTACAGGCGCCACAGCGAGCCCGGCAGCGTGCGCGACGGCGCGGTGGACCACAGCTCGGCGATCTCGTCGATGCCGTGCTCCCGCGTGAACGCGATCAGCCGTTCCACGCTCGCGCCGGTCTCGTCCTCGCGCACGCGCGTCAGCAGCGCGGAGGCCGTGGCGTGCGCGACCCTGCTCTCCTCCGCGGGGTCGCTCGACCCCACGATGTTGTCGAACGCGTGGGAGGGGCGGCGCACGGGCCGGTGGTGCTGCTCGGGCATCCCTCCAGGGTACGCCCGCCGCCGCGACTCAGGCCGTGGGGATGACGATGACCGGATCCGTGGTGGGCTGCCCGGACGGCGAGCCGCCCTCCTGCTCCACGGTCACCGCGATCGCGTCACCCGCCCGCATCTCGCCCTCGAGCAGCGCGGTCGCCGCACCGTCCTCCGGGTCGAACACACCGGCCGCGATCGGTTCCTCGCCGCGCACGAACCACAGCTCGTACGTCTTGCCGGCGTCGGTCTCGGGCAGACCGTCCGTCACGAGCACGGCCTTGCCGACCGAGCCCGACCAGTGGGCGGTGGCCGTGGCCCCGCCGTCGAGCTCGACCGTGGCCTGCTGCGCATCGCCCGCGGCCTCGATCTCCTGCAGCGCCACGACGCTGGCGGGACGGGTGAGCTGTGCGTTGAGCGCCACCGCTCCGATGCCGACGCCGACCAGCAGCGCCAGGCACGCGGCGAGCGCGAAGGCCAGGCGGGTCCAGCGGCGCG